>NZ_JBMQUD010000014.1:0-47210 GCF_057359045.1 Adhaeribacter sp. | reverse complement strand
TCTTTTTTGCTTCTATTATTCGGTAAGTTTTGCCCAACAAGGTAAATTATCTACCACTAATAAAAAAGCGGCTGAGCAATTCCAGAAAGCCGAAGAATACGTGCGGGCGCGTAATTTTCCGAAAGCGTTAGAAGCCCTGAACGAAGCCAAGAAGCGGGATACTACTTTTGGTGAAGCCTACTTAAAAGCCGCCGGGTTGCATAAAGTAATGGGCGAAAAAAAAGCATCTTTTGAAAATTACAAAAGTGCGTTGCGTTTATTGCCGTTTACGCCGGCTTTAATGCAGGAATATTATGCCTTTGCCGATTTAAGTTTAGCGAATGGGCAGTACGGCTTGGCTAAAGCCAATTTTGAAAAATTTTTGCAGGCTTCACCCAAGGCCACCAAAGCCGCTAATTATGCCCAGGCCCAATTAAAGAATATTGCTTTTGCCGAAACGGCCATGCGTAACCCGGTCAATTTTTCACCAACGCGTTTGGCGATGCCTTTCAATAGTTTTGCTTTGCAATATTTTCCGGCTCTAACCGCTAATCAACAGCATATTTTATTTACGGCCCGTGCCGGCGTTAAACCCGAGAACGACGAAAATTTATTTGTTTCGGCGCGACGTGCCGAAGGTTGGAGCGAACCGGTTTCTATTTCGCCTAATATTAACACCCGGTACAACGAAGGAACCGGTAGTATTTCGGGTGATGGTAAGACTTTGGTTTTTGCCTCCTGCGACCGGCCTGATTCTTACGGCAACTGCGATTTGTATATCTCTTACCGGACCGGCGAAAACTGGTCGAAGCCCGTGAATTTAGGTAAACCGGTAAACTCGGCTGGTTGGGACTCCCAGCCATGCTTATCGGCCGATGGCCGCACTCTATATTTTTCTTCTATCCGGCCGGGGGGCTTGGGTCGCGAAGATATTTGGGTAACAACTTTGCAGGAAGAACAAACCTGGTCGGCCCCGGTAAACCTGGGTAGTAATATTAATACCGCCGGTAATGAAAATTCGCCGTTTATTCATTCGAGCGGCACCACCTTGTTTTATGCCAGCGATGGGCTCACCGGCTTGGGCGGCACTGATATTTTTAGGGTAACTACCGATTCTAAAGGCAATTGGCAAATCCCACAGAACTTAGGCTATCCGCTAAATACGTTTGAAAACGAAAATTCAATATTTATTACCACCGATAACAAAGCCGGTTATTATTCGCGCCAGAGAACCAACCCCAATGGGCCTAATTCCATTGAGTTATACCAGTTTGAGGTACCCGCCGCCTGGAAAAGTAAAGACGAAAGTACTTTTGCTCAAGGCAATGTATTTGATGCCAAAACTAAAAAGCCGCTGGGTGCTGTAGTGCAGTTATACGATGTTACCGCCGATAAACTTGTGCAACAGGTGCAAAGCGATGCGGTGCTGGGCGATTATACCATTGTGCTGAACGAGGGCAAACAGTACGCCTTATACGTATCGGCTAAAAATTACCTGCTCCGGAGTTTAAGTTTCGATTACCAGAACAAAAAAGAATTTAATCCGCTTACCCTAGATGTTTACCTAGATCCTATCAGCAGTGGGGCCGCTATAGTATTAAATAATTTATTTTTCCCGACGAAGAAATACACCCTGGAACCTAATTCTAAAACTGAACTAAACAAACTGGTGCAATTTTTAAACCAGCACAAACAGGTAAAAATCGAAATTTCAGGCCATACCGATAATGTAGGGGAGCAAGCTGCCAATTTAACGTTATCTAAAAAGCGCGCGCAATCGGTGGTAGATTATCTGAGTCAGCACGGAATACCTTTAAACCGAATTGTGGCAGCCGGTTACGGCGAAACCAAGCCGGTGGCTAAAAACGATACCGAAGAAAACCGCCAGTTAAACCGTCGAATAGAACTAAAGATTTTGTAATATTTTAATTCAATGTTTTTGATCTTATTTATAAAACCAAAAAGGCCAGCAATTAGCTGGCCTTTTTAATAAACAGGAAAAAATTAAATTATTGGTTTTTCTTTTTATCAGCGTATTGTTCATAACGAGCCGGATCTTTCTTCCGGTCTTTTTTCCGGCCAATGGCACCACCTGCGGCTGCACCAGCTACACCACCAACAATAGCACCTCTGGTACCACCATTTTTACCGGCTACTACCCGGCCAGCGGCGGCACCAGTAGCACCACCAATTACAGCACCTTTCGCTTTTTTACTCCAGCCTTTCTTTTCACCATTATCTTGCGTGGTTTGAGCCTGTACTGAATTGCTGCCCAATAAAAATAATGCAAATACTGCGGTTATATATATCTTAGCGCTTTTCATAGTTTTATAGTAAATTATTATATATGGTAATGCGCATTTTACGAAGAAAGAATAGTAAGGTTTAAAAATTTATAATTTAACGGGCTTGTATGGGTAAGCGGCTACATGTTAATGCCTGGTAAAAGTATAATATGTGCTTGTGTTTTGCTTTAAGCTGATGAATTATTAACGATTTTAAAACAAGCTTAAAAACTTACATTCTGTACTTTGTGAAAAACATAATTTAGCTAATGTAAGTGGGGCTAAACACATACCTAAATCAGGTGTTTTTTATTTTAAAACGGAAATAAAGTGTAAATAATAGAAGAAAGTGCCCGATGAATCAGATTCTTGGTTGTGCCTGAATATTTAAGTGCCCTATTAATTCAGGGTGAATAAAACCAATATTTAAGCCTGCTTGGTAATTATTAGATTAAGTCAAATTTTATTTATCGTGCTTATATACCAGTTTGGCTATAATTCACATCAGTTCAACGAATAATTTCCCTGGTAAAATAGGAAGATTATATATTTGAATCATAAATAAGCCCTGCACCTAAAACAAAAACATCCAGGAAACTATTTTGAAAAAGGCCTATGGTTAAGTAAAAATAATTTTCCGACCGGTTTGCGACCTGCGCATCTTTGGCAAATATTATAAAAGACGCGCAGGCGCCAAAACCAGGCAAACTAAGTTAAAATGAGTTTGGGTAAAAGGAGAGTATTTAACAGCTTTAGCCAGATAGTTGGCTGCAACAGCTTGTAGAAAAGAGAAAATTATTTTGAGCGGTAAAAACGGGAATATTACTAATTACCCGGGTATACAGGTTATTATTAGATAATGAGCTTAGCCAACTAAGCTACAACCGCCAAAAATAAAAGATATATTAATTTAAAAATTTTAGTTGGTTAAATTACTGAAAAGCCGGCATAAGCCGGCTTCTCTTTTTTATAGCTGTCTGATTACGTCTTTTGAATATATTATTTAAAGACGCATTAAGTTTAGCGATTATTTATGGCCGTATAGTTACGTTCGGTGGCACCGGTATAAATTTGCCGCGGACGACCAATCGGTTCTTTATTTTCCCGCATTTCTTTCCATTGCGCAATCCAGCCAGGCATGCGGCCTATGGCAAACATAACGGTAAACATTTGGTTTGGTAAACCAATCGCTTTATAAATTATACCAGAATAAAAGTCTACGTTCGGGTAAAGCTTGCGATCTACAAAGTATGGGTCTTGTAAAGCGGCCGCTTCTAATTCTTTGGCAATATTTAAAGTAGGGTCGTTTATACCTAAATTGTTCAGAATATTATCGCAAGCCGATTTAATAATTTTAGCCCGGGGATCAAAATTCTTGTAAACCCGGTGACCAAAGCCCATTAACCGGAACGGGTCGTTTTTGTCTTTTGCTTTTTCTAGCCACTTTTGCGAATTACCGCCATCGGCGTGAATGGCTTCCAGCATTTCAATTACTTCCTGGTTAGCACCACCATGTAAAGGTCCCCACAAAGCATTGATGCCCGCCGAAATAGAAGAATACAAGCTGGCGTGTGAAGAACCTACTAACCGAACAGTAGAGGTAGAGCAGTTCTGCTCATGGTCGGCGTGTAAAATCAATAATGTATTTAGGGCAGCTACTACTACTGGGTTGGCCTCGTACTTTTCGCCGGGTTTAGAGAACATCATTTGCAGGAAATTGCTGCAATAGTCTAAATCTGTTTGCGGGGCATTAATTGGTTGGCCGTTGCCGTGCTTGTAAACCCAGGTGGCAATAGTAGAAATTTGCGCAATTAACCGGATAATGTTGCGGTTGTTTTCTTCGGGTGTTTGGTTAGGTTCAATCGACTCTGGGTAAAAAGCCGTTAAAGAACTTACCAAAGCTGATAAAACGCCCATGGGGTGCGCCGTTGTTGGAAATCCTTCCAGAATTTTGCGCATGCCTTCTGGTAGTTCCGTATGCTGACTAATTTCTTTACTGAAAGTATCTAATTCGGCTTGGGTAGGAAGCTGGCCATAAATAAGTAAGTAAGCTACTTCAATAAAGGATGATTGCTCGGCCAGTTGCTCAATGGGATAACCCCGGTAATGCAAAATTCCTTCTTCGCCATCCAGAAAAGTAATAGCACTGGTAGTAGCACCGGTGTTTTTATATCCCGAATCTAGGGTAACAAAACCAGTTGTACCCCGCAATGACGATATATCAACGGCTTTTTCATTTTCAGTTCCTACTACTATGGGCAGTGAGATGGATTTACCTTCAATAATTAGTTCAGCAGTGTCAGACATATAATATATTATGTGTTATGAACAAATCAGATTTTCTATTGGCAGCGAAATTAGGCAAAAAACTATAAAGATGAAATCAAATTGCCGGATTGACCTTATTAAATTTAAGATTGTTCCATAATTAGTCCTCTATAAATACTCAGCCAATCCTTACCAAAAATTTTAAGCTTTATTAAGTAGTTTAACTAATGCCTTTACGTGGACTTTGTTTTTAAGTACTCACTTTCTTTAATCAATAGTTGCCTTCCTAATTGATTCTTGTAATACTCCTTTTTTAATAGTAGCCCATCTAGTCTTTACTTCTGATTTTAACCATTTACAATATTGTTGAAGTTTAATCTGGTATTTTAAATTCATTTTGATTAATCATGCCTTAAAAAGAACAGGCTTTTAGTATTATGTTTAATTTTTTTGGCAAAGTGCATTAAAAAATAATGGTAAATAATCACATTATAACTTTTGTATATCTGTTGATTAAAAATTATGCAGCAATTAGTATAAATTACATGTATTTTGAAAAATAGTCTTAAATTTTAAGGTGTAAATCTGAAAATTAACTAAATTTTTAAATGTATGCCTCAAAATTAAAGCATATTAATAAATTTACACATCAAATTTAAAATGTTATATGTTTTTTAAAGGTAAGCATTATACACGCTTATAGACCGGTAAGTTGGGAAAGGAGCAAATACTTAGAGATTACCCCTTAACTATATAATTATAATCATGAAAAAGAAACCCCTACTCACATCTCTTCTCTTTTCCGCTTTAACGATTTCGGCTTTTGCTCAAAAAACCGATTCAACAAATGTAACAACCCAAACAGCTACCGTGGCCACCGCTACCGATCCCTCAGCCGACACTGATGGTGTTTTCTCCGTTAATGGTTATGTGGATACTTATTATTTCCGGAATTTGAACAATTCACAAAGTGGAACTAACCAGGGCCGGATTTTTGATGTGCGCGACAATTCTTTCTCGCTGGGCCTGGTGCAAACCATGCTTACTTACACGTATGGCAAGTCTAAAGTAGTAGCCGATTTGGTGTACGGACCCAACGCCGAATTAGGTAACTTCGGGAATGTTGGTACCTCTGTAGCCATTAAGCAAGCTTACCTCAACTACAACATTACCGATAAACTGGCTTTTACCATTGGGCAATATGGCACCCATATTGGGTATGAGTTAATTGATGCCCCGTTAAACTTTAACTACAGTCTTTCTTATTTATTCGGGAACGGTCCGTTTTACCATACCGGGGCCAAGCTAGATTATGCCCTGAATAACAAAGTTGGTTTAATGTTAGGGGTGGTAAATGGCTGGGACATGCTTCAGGATATGAATAAACAAAAATCACTGACCGCGCAGGTGCATTTAACCCCGATTGAAGGTTTTAATATTTATGCAAACTGGATTGGCGGCGATGAGCACGACGGGGTTTCTGCGTTTGGCGACATTAAAGGTTCTAAAACCAACCTCTACGATTTAACCACCTCTTTTGAAGCTTCGGATAAGTTTAAAATTGGTTTAAACGCGGCTTATGGTTCCTACAAATCTGGGGCGGCTAACACCGACGAAACCGATCCGTATAGCGCCGATGCTAACTGGAAAGGTGCCGCGCTTTACCTGAATTTTGCCGCTACCGATAATTTTGGTTTAGGCTTACGCGCCGAGCGCTTCTCTGACCCCAAAGGCGTGCGGTACTTTGGCCCCTTCGAAGGCAACGGCTTTACGTTAACCGCCGATATTAAATTAGCCAATGGTCATTTTAACATGAAACCAGAGCTGCGGATAGATACGGCCAAAGACAATTTCTTTGAAGATACCAATGGCAATTTAAAAAAATCACAGGCTACCATTGGGGCAGCTTTTATTTACACATTTGATTTTAAAAACAAATAGAAAGCAGATTATTCTTTTAGTAACTTAAAAAAGAACCCTTAGTTAAACCTATAAAAAGGCATAACTAAGGGTTTGCATTTAGCTACTGAATGAATTAAATACTGGTTATTTTTGCGGGTTTAATGCCTAAGCGTACCTGAAAAACCGAAGCAATATTCAAAGCCCGGCTTTTGGCCTCCTGGGCCATTGGTCCGGCAAAATTAGAATCAACGGTATTAAAAAATAAGGTAAGCCATTTATCGAAATGTTGTGCGTTTAATCCCAACGGTATGTGTTTGGGAAAAGGCTGGCCTTTGTAGTTTACTTTGCCAAATAATAAAGTTTCCCAGAAATCATACATCTGGGGTAAATGGCTGGCCCAATTTACGTGGGCTTGTTCGTTAAATATTTTTCCTAATTCCGGGTCGGCGTTTACCTGGTCGTAAAAAATATTAACCAGTTTTTCTACTTCCTGTCGGTTATTTATATCGGGTATCATGTTAAAGCTGAACTAAGATTTTAAAATCACTTAAAGCTTTCAAGCTATGTTTTACTTTCTCCGGTATAATTATTACCTCACCCGGGTGTAAAAGTTGTGGTTCTTGCGTGTCCAGGGTTATGGTTCCTATACCTTCCAGTACCGTTAAAATTACATCGTGCGGCGCGCTGTGGGTTTTAAGCTCCTGGTTTTGGGTAAAAGCAAACATAATGGTTTTTTGGCCATTGCGTTCCAGAACAACCTTTTTCGCAAATTTATGGGCATCGTACTCCAGGCTATCGGTTAAGTTAACCAAAGGTCCATTTTGCGGGTGTAATTGATCTATTTGCATTCTTAACGTTTGCTTTAAGTTGCGCAGGTATTCTTGAAAATCTTCTTTATTTAGGTGGTCAGCTTTGGGGTTAATGGCCGGTGTTATTAAACTTTCTTCTAGTTGCTGGTACAGCTCTGGGTAGTGTTCTTTTATGTTTTCGGTTATTAAAGATATTTCATTACAAAGTTGCAATAAAGATTTAGCTGACATGGATGATTAATTAGGTAAAAGGTAAAAAATTATTTAAATATTAGTTGATGCCGCTGGTACGTTTGGGTTGCCTCTAAAACGGTAGCTTTGAGTTGTTGCCGGTAAAAAGCAACGCCGGTGCCCAGGAGTAAGCCTAATTTAAATATTTCTAAGGCTACATAAATAAAGTGCAGCGAACTGGCCGGCGGGTTGCCACCGGCCATAATAGTTATGGCCCGCAAATCTAAGGCAGGCAGCAACCAGAAAGTTTGTACAAGTAAAATAAGGGCCAACAAGCCCACAGATGCCCAGCTTTTTAATACCGTACGGTTTACAAAACAACCCAGTAGTACCACGCTGCACCACAAGATCTCTATTTTATTTAAGTAGCCAAATACCAACCGCCCAATGCCTAAACCCAGGGCCAGCGTAATATTGGGTGCCGTAAATTTTACCGGAGCCTCTAAAAAGGAAATGCCGGCCACCATACCTGCCCATACAAAAAGTACCAGTACTACTACCAAGGTTATGTATTGCTTTTTCATTTGTAGAAATTTTACCTGATTAAAATACCCAATTACCGCCACTTTTCTAATAAATGCGGTACAAATATCATTTAAATACCAGCTGCGGGGCATGAGTAATGTCATTTTTGAGACTGATTTTGCTCATCGGGGAGGGGAGCGCTATTGGCTAATATTGTGTTGCCAAAAAGCGAATGATTTTATGAATTCTACAGCAACTCCTCCGGTTACCGCGCACTGCTACCATTGTGGTGATGCCTGTACTACTACGCCTATCATTGCCCAGGAAAAAACATTTTGCTGTACTGGTTGTAAATCGGTGTACGAGTTATTATACGCGAATAATTTATGTACTTATTATAACCTGGAAGCCGGCGAAAAACCCGGTGTTACCATAAACCAGGAAGAGGTTGATATAAACAAATTCTCTTATTTAGACGAACCGGCCGTGCTGGGGCAGTTATTAAATTTCCAGAGCGAAACCCTGCACAAAGTTCTGTTTCAGATTCCCGGTATGCATTGCAGCTCTTGTATTTATTTACTCGAAAATTTGTTTAAGCTAGATGCCGGCGTAATACAATCGCGGGTGAATTTTCCTAAAAAAGAAATTTCTATTTCTTATAATCCGCAAAAAACCAAATTAAGTGCCGTAGTAACCCTGCTGCACAAAATTGGTTATGCCCCCACTTTAAACCTCGAAAATTTATCGGGTAAGAAAAAGAAAAAAGATTACAGCATTTACATTCGGTTGGGCTTAACCGGTTTTTGCTTCGGTAACATTATGTTACTTAGCTTTCCGGATTACTTTTCGTTGGCCGATGAAGTAAACCGCGAGTTTGGCTCATTTTTCGGGTATTTAAATATTCTGCTCACCTTGCCGGTGTTTTTATACGGTGCGCCGGTATTTTTTAAATCGGCCTGGCAAGGTTTAAAACAAAAACACATAAACCTCGATGTGCCCATTAGCGTGGGTTTGCTCTCATTATTTTTTGTAAGCTTGTACGATATTTTTACCACTAACGGGCCCGGTTACCTCGATTCGTTTACCGGTCTGGTATTTTTTATGCTGATTGGTAAATACGTGCAACAGCGTACCTACGATGCCCTGGCTTTTGACCGGGATTACAAATCTTATTTCCCGATTTCGGTAGCCGTGCTGGAAAAAGGCGTGGAGAAAATTACCGCCGTTAAGGAATTAAAACCGGGCAAACGCATTCGGATCCGTAACCAGGAACTGGTACCCGCCGATGCTATTTTGCTGCGGGGCAACGCTTTTATCGATTATAGCTTTGTTTCCGGCGAATCGGTGCCGGTGCCCAAAGTAGCCGGCGAAATTATTTATGCGGGTGGCCGGCAAACCGGCGAAAGTATAGAGTTGGAAGTTATAAAAGATGTATCGCAAAGTTATCTTACCCAACTCTGGAACAACGATATATTTCAGAAAGAAAAAGGCTTTGCCAGTTTTGGTACATACGCCCACAACGTTGGCAAATATTTTATTACTGTAACCTTGCTTATTGCTATTGGTGCCTTAATTTATTGGGTGCCGCGCGACCAGGATATGGCTATTAAAGCCTTTACGTCGGTATTGGTAATTGCTTGCCCATGTGCTTTGTCTTTGTCTACGCCGTTTACATTATCTAATGTGCTCCGCATTTTTGGTAAACATAAATTTTACCTTAAAAACGGCGAAGTAGCCGAAACCCTGGCCAAAGCCGATACCATTGTGTTTGATAAAACCGGGACCTTAACGGTAAGTACCCAAACCGAAGTAATGTACAGCGGCCAGCCGTTAACCGAAGAGCAAAAAAGCCAGGTCCGGTCGGTATTACAGCACTCTACGCATCCGCTTAGCCAACGCATTTATTCCTTTTTAGATAATCCGATATTACCGGTAACTAACTTTGTAGAATTACCGGGTAAAGGAATAGAAGGCCGGGTCAATGGCGTTTTAATCCGGGTGGGTTCGGCGCATTTTACCGGTGCCCGCTTAGGCGTAAAAGAATTAGAATTTCAGGAAACCTGCGTTTTTGTGAGCATAGGCGAAAGTCAACCCGGATATTTTGTTTTTCATAACCACTACCGGCCTGGCCTGAAAGCTTTAATCCGGGAGTTGCGCCAGACCAAAAAATTAGCCGTTTTATCCGGTGACAACGACGCCGAAAAGGGCAATTTACAATTATTATTCGGCGAAGATGCTGAACTGCATTTTAACCAGTCGCCGGCCGACAAACTGCGTTACATCGAAAACCTGAAAAAGCAAAACCGGCGGGTAATAATGGTAGGTGACGGCCTGAACGATGCCGGCGCTTTAAAAATGAGTGATGCCGGTATTGCCATAACCGATACGGTATCGGGTTTTTCGCCGAGCTGCGATGCCATTCTGGATGCCGAAAGTTTTGCGCAGTTAAGCCGGTTTTTACAGTTTGCCCAAAAAAGTTTGCAGGTAATATTGTTCAGCTTTGGCGTTTCTTTTGTGTACAATATTATTGGTTTAACCTTAGCCGTAATGGGTAAATTTACGCCGGTAATTTCGGCCATTCTAATGCCCATTAGTTCTACCAGTGTGGTGTTGGCTGCCGTGTTGGGCGTGCGGTTGTTAGCCTGGAAAATGGGATTAAACCGGCCGCAAAATAAATTAAAACAAACTCCTAAAACAGTAAACGCATGACCATTATATATTTATTAATTGGCATTAGCTTAACCGTAGCTATTCTATTTTTAAGTTCTTTTTTATGGGCCGTAAAGTCTGGTCAATACGAAGATGATTACACCCCTTCGGTGCGGATGTTGTTTGAAGAAGAACCGGAAAACCAGCCCTTAAACAAAAAGCAAAACTAATTTTAAACATAAAAGCCCGGTATATTACCGGGCTTTTATGTTTTTGAATATTGCTTATAATGGATTTTAGCTGTTGTGGGTGGGTGGTGCTTTGGCCAGGGTAATGCCAGCACTTAGCACCAAAGTATCTTCAATAATAGCACCCACCCAATCGGGTAAGCCGGTTTTCCGGGCAAAATTTTTGCGTAAATAATAAAACGCGTATGAAGCAACCAAAGCACCCGCTCCGCCTAATATGGCTCCCACCCATTCGGATTTATTATTAGCCTGGTTGCAAGTTACGCCCACCAAAGCACCGGCAGCCACCCTGGACAATAAAACCGGTGGCGAAATGCGGTCGGGAGCACCGGGTATTTTATCGCCAACTATTTCGGTTGCGGCCAGTACTTTTAAACCCAAGGCTACGGCTGGGCTTTGCATAAATCGCCACGGCGAGTTTTCTAATCTCTGGGCGGGTACCTGGGTCAGAAAATGACTGGTTAAAGCCGGTGCCGACATACTCCGCATACCCGAGATAAAACCTAGCCCCAGGGCTTTAAAATTTGGATTGATATGATTCTTTTCCATTGCCAATATTTATTTCTGTTGGCTATACGACCAATCCCGGATTGATGACACTTTTTTACCGTTTTATTTACAAGCAAGTAATTTCTATTTTATAAAAATTAGGCTAACACAAAATGTTTGAATGTTCTGATTTGGGCATCACATCTGCTTCCTGAACCAAATAATTATCTTATTCAATTTTGTGGCTAGCTCAGGCGGTAAAACAAAAAATTTATTTCTGGCAAGTGGCCTTATTTTAGCTCTATCTGCCTATTTTAGGTAAATTTTTAGATCTATTATCCGGCATAATCCACCACGACTAACTAATGAAGAAAAAAATTATTCTAATTGGGTTTATTTATTTAAGTTTTATCGCGAGTACCAAGGCCCAACAATGGCGCAGTGTGCTTTATCCGGAAAAGCAGCCTAACGCGAAAGTTGCTAATTTTTATACCGATAAACTTCTTCAGGATTTTTCGTTTGCCGGTTACCACCGCGGTGAAAAAGAGGTACCCAACCTTACTAAAAATGTGTTGGATGTAACCAAAGCACCTTACCTAGCCGATAATACCGGGCAGAAAGATGTTACAAGTATTTTGCAGAAAGCGATAGAAGACGCCGGTAGCAAAGGCGGCGGCGTGGTTTTTTTACCGAAAGGTACGTACCAGGTAAACCCGGTTACAGACAAAAATTATTGTTTACTTATAGATCATTCGGGTGTGGTTTTAAGAGGGGCCGGTCCCGGAGCAACCTTTTTATTTAATGCCAGCGACCAGATGCGGAGTAAAGCCATTATAAAAATCGATAACGGCAGTTCCTGGTCCAGAACCGGTGCCAATAAAGTGCTTATTACTAAAGATTTGCTGCAACCCACTAATATTATTCCGGTACAACGTACCGCTGGCTATAAAGTAGGCGATTTAATTATAGTGCGTAATTACATCGATAATGATTGGATAGCCAAACATAAAATGCTGGAATATTGGCAAGACAAAGGGAATAATTTAGGCGGACAAATGTATTGCCGGGAAATAAAAAGCATTAATACCAAAACCCAGGAAATTACAATAGATATTCCTATTAGGTACGCCCTGGAAACAACGCACGGGGCAGCTGTTTACAAAGCACCCGCCATGCTTACCGAAGTAGGGGTAGAGCAATTATCGATTGGCAACCGGCAAAGTTTTGCCGCTACTGATTGGTCTGAAGAATCTTATAACAAAGCCGCCAATGGCTCTTACGAAAGCCACGATTCTTTTGCCATAGCGTTAGCCCAAGTGTACAATGGGTGGGTGAAAAATGTAGCTTCTTACTCGCTGGCGGGCAACACTGCGCAGGCGCATTTACTCTCTAACGGGCTTAAAGTTTATCAAACCAAAAACGTAAGTATATTAAACTGCGATTTTAAAAAGCCCCAGTTTGGCGGCGGCGGCGGTAATGGTTATATGTACCGGATTATGGGTAACGAAACCTTGCTGCAGGATTGTGTAGCCGATTTTAACCGCCATGGTTTTGTAATGTCGCACATGACTGCATCGGGCAATGTATTCCGGCGTTGCCTCGACAAAGATACTGGCCGGCAAACCGGCTTAACCGGCAACGAAAAAACCAGCGGCAGCGGCAGCGACCACCACATGCACTTTAGCCATTCTAATTTATTTGACCAATGTACCGTAGAAAACAGCTTTTTTGCGGCCGGTTGGCGCAAATGGGGCGGTTCTACCATTCATGGCCTAACGGCTGCCCACAGTGTGTATTGGAACCTGAGCAGCAATGGCACGCAAGCCCAGGCTGTCCAAACCCAGCAAGGTCGTTATGGGTATGTTATTGGCACCTCGGGAAATAAACCAGAAGTAAGCACCAAGGTTTGGCAACCCGGAACTGAAATTATTACCGACCCCGAAGATCATGTAGAAGGCTTAGGCAAAGGCCAGACATTATTTCCGCAATCGCTGTACCTGGACCAGAAAACCCAAAGACTAAAAGCAGGTGGTAAAGAAATTAGCCGCAAGTAATTTAGAGAAATAAATCAGGATATATAATCAAGGATTAGGTGATTTAAAATATTGATTAGTAGTAACCCGAATATTTTTACTGTTTAAAGTCGTTGTTTTAATATTTAATTAAAGTATAGCTTTTAAACGTTTAAAATAAAATACCTACTGTTTTAGAAGAGCTTGCATTTAATCAGACAGTATAAATATTTCTCTTTAAATAGATTAATCCTTTGCGCCTTGCTTAGCGTTTAAAACTTAACGATTTTGTTTTAAATGCTAATAAACTAAAATGGCTGCGCAAAATACCTCTTCCGTAACCAGTTCCATCGATGACCTGAGCATAAATACCATTCGTTTTCTTTCGGCCGATGCCGTGCAAAAAGCTAATTCCGGCCACCCAGGTTTACCATTGGGAGCGGCGCCTATGGCGTATGTGCTGTGGTCGCAATTTTTAAGATTTAACCCGCAAGACCCGCACTGGCCCAACCGCGACCGGTTTATTTTATCGGCTGGTCACGGTTCGGCTTTATTGTATAGTTTATTGCATTTGTATGGCTACGATTTGCCGCTGGCCGAAATAAAGAATTTCCGGCAAACTGGCTCCAAAACACCCGGGCATCCTGAGTCGATGCTGACGCCGGGAGTAGAGGTAACCACTGGCCCATTGGGGCAAGGTTTTGGTAACGCCGTAGGTATTGCGCTGGCCGAAGCTTTTTTAGCCGCCACTTATAATCGACCAGATTTTAAATTAATCGATCACTTTACATACGGTTTGGTAAGCGACGGTGATTTAATGGAGGGCGTTGCGGCCGAAGCCGCTTCTTTGGCCGGCCACCTGAAACTGGGTAAGCTCATTTTACTTTACGACGATAACGATATTTCTTTGGACGGACCCACAAACCTGGCTTTTACCGAGCAAGTGTTGGCCCGTTTTAATGCGTACGGCTGGCAAACCTTACAGGTGTCTGATGGCAACGACATTGAAGCCATTGACGCAGCCATATCTGAGGCCCAAAGCGATGCCGAGCGACCAACTTTAATTTCAGTTAAAACCATTATTGGCTACGGTAGCCCGCTACAAGGTACCAGCAAAGTGCATGGCAATCCTTTAGGCGAAGAAAACCTCCGGAAAGCTAAAGAAACTTTGGGCTGGGATGCCGACAAAACTTTTTATATTCCGGCTGAAGTACAAGCACATTTAACTCAAGCGGGTAAAAAGGGTGCGCAGTTACAAACTGAATGGCAAAGCTGGTTTGAAGAATATAATAAAGCTTACCCCACCGAAGGCGAACAACTACGCCAGACGTATGCCGGGGAATTACCGGTTGGCTGGGATAAAGATTTGCCGGTTTATGCAGCCGGCGAATCTTTGGCCACCCGGCAGGCTTCCGGTAAAGCCTTAGAAGCCATCAAAAAACAGGTGCCTTGGTTAATTGGCGGCTCCGCCGATTTGGCCAGTTCCAACGAAATGCAAACCAAAGGCGAGCTTAGTTTTCAGCCGGGCCAATACCAGCATACCAATATTTGGTTTGGTGTACGCGAACACGGCATGGGAGCCATTTTAAACGGTATGGCTTCGCACCGGGGCGTGCGGGTTTATGGCGGTACTTTTTTAACATTTTCTGATTATATGCGGGGTGCCATCAGGTTAGCCGCACTTACCGAAGCTCCCATTACCTATGTATTTACCCACGATAGCATTGCTTTGGGCGAAGATGGACCTACCCACCAACCCGTTGAGCACGTAACGGCCTTGCGTACCATTCCCAACTTAGCGGTAATTAGGCCCGCCGATGCCAACGAAACGGTGGCCGCCTGGCGCGTAGCCATGACCCGCATGAAAGGACCCGTTGCTTTAATATTAACCCGGCAAAAGTTACCTACTATTGATCAGGAACGATATGCCCCTGCTATTAACCTCGAAAAAGGCGCTTATATTCTGAGTGAAGCGCAGGGCACACCCGATTTAATTTTAATAGGTACCGGCTCTGAAGTAAGCTTAATTTTAAAAGCGCAGGAAACCCTGGAAAAAGAGGGTATTAATACCCGGGTGGTGAGTATGCCTTCCTGGGAATTATTCGATGCCCAAGACCAAAGTTACCGCGACCAGGTGTTACCACCGCAGCTGCGCAAAAGACTAGCCGTAGAAGCTGGTATTACCTTGGCTTGGCACCGCTATGTAACCACCGACGGCGATGTACTAGGTATTGATAGATTTGGCGAATCGGGGCCGGGCGAAGAAGTAATGGAGGCTTTAGGCTTTACCGTAGAGAATGTGGTGCAGAAAGCTCGCGCTCTAATAAAAAAATAATCCGGGTATAAATATTAATGCTATGAAAATTGGTCTTGCGGCGGATCATGCCGGCTTTGAACAGAAAAAAGAATTAATTCAGAAACTGCAGGAAGCCGGATATGATGTGCAGGATTATGGCGCCTACCAGTATAATGCCACCGACGATTACCCCGATATAATTGTGCCTTTGGCGCAGGCTGTTAGCCGCGGCGAAGTAACACGCGGCATTGCGGTTTGCGGCAGCGGGGTAGGAGTGTCTATTGCGGCAAATAAAATTGCCGGGGTACGGGCCGCTCTTATTACCGATACGTATTCGGCGCACCAGGGCGTAGAACACGACGATTTAAATTTAATTTGTCTCGGTGGCCGGGTAATTGGCCCCATGCTTATCTGGGAATTGGTGCAAGCTTTTATCAATGCCCGTTTTCTCCCCGAAGAACGGTTTCAGCGCCGCTTACAGAAAGTTCTAAAACTCGAAGCCGATCAATCTGCTGCTTCCGCCACTTCTTAACCAGTACCAGCTTATATATTTATCAAGCAGAGAAAGCACTAGCCCCTCATGAAGTAAATACCGGGTAATTAGCTTTATATTTATTTATAATCTATTTACAATCAAGCACAAAAGTCAAAGACTGATAATTTTCCTGCATCTAAGCAAAGAACTACTTAAATAAAATAATTTCCAGACTAGAATAAAAATAGTTTAAAGAAAAGGTTGGGTTTTAAAACGAAATTATACCTTTGGCATCCAAAATTACTGACGATTATAAAGTAACTGTCAGTATTTATCCGGATTTCAATTTTATATAGAATATTATGACTCAAAATACATTCGATTTTGGGATGGTGGGTTTAGGCGTTATGGGCCGTAACTTACTTTTAAACATGGCCGATCATGGTTTTGCCGTGGCTGGTCTGGATTTAGATCCCCAAAAGGCAGCAGCGCTGGAAAATGAAGCCGAACAAGGTAAATTAGTAAAAGGCACCACCTCGGCCGAGGAATTTATCGGCTTATTAAGCAAGCCACGGGCAGTTATGCTGTTGGTGCCGGCGGGAAAACCTGTAGATGCGGCAATTGCCAGTTTGCTTCCTTTCCTGGAAGCCGGCGACATTGTGATTGATGGCGGTAATTCTTATTTCCCGGATACAGATAGGCGGTTTGCATCTTTATCGCAACAGGGAATCCATTTCTTTGGCATGGGTATATCGGGCGGCGAAAAAGGTGCGCGGTTTGGCCCCAGCATGATGCCCGGCGGCGACCGCCAGGCTTATGAAAGATTGCGGCCGATTTTTGAAGCCGTGGCCGCTAAAGTAAACGGCGAGCCTTGCGTTACTTATTTGGGTAATGGCTCGGCGGGTAATTACGTAAAAATGGTGCACAACGGCATTGAATATGGCATTATGCAACTTATTTCCGAAACCTACGATTTTCTGAAAAGAGGATTGGGCCGCACCGACGATGAACTCCAACGCATTTTCCAGGAATGGAATAATACCGAAGTACAATCTTTTTTAATTGAGATAACCGGCGAGATCTTGGGTAAATCCGATGACATTACGGGCCAGCGCCTGGTAAATGTAATATTAGACCAAGCCCGTTCTAAAGGCACCGGCAAATGGACCTCACAAAATGCCATGGACTTACAAGTGCCGCTGCCTACCATAGATGTGGCTGTAGGCATGCGCGACATGTCGGCGTTTAAAACCGAACGGGTACAAGCGGCGCAACTCTTAGGTAAGAATATTGCGCAGCAGAACATAAATGCGGAGCAGGATAATATAGAAGAACAATTGCGGGCGGCTTTTTATTTTGCCATGCTCGCCACCTATGCCCAGGGTTTGGTTCAGCTGCGGGTAGCTTCTGAGGCGTACCAGTATGGTTTAGAACTATCTGAAGTAGCTAAAATCTGGCGGGGCGGCTGCATTATCCGGGCGGCTTGCCTCCAGGATATCCGGCAGGCCTTTGTTACTAATCCGGCTTTGCCCAATTTATTACTTGATGCCCAAATAGGTAGTCAGCTGTTGTCGCGCGAAAATGACTTGCGCGCCATTATAAAGTTAGCCGTTGATAAAAGCATACCGGTACCCGCCTTTATGAGTGCTTTGGCTTACTTTGATGCATACCGCAGCGAAACTTTACCAACCAATTTAATTCAGGCGCAGCGCGATTACTTTGGTGCACATACCTACGAGCGCATCGATCAGGCTGGTATTTTCCATACCCAATGGAACTAAGCAGCAATTATTTTAAGATTACAAGATTTAAACAGCATGAAAAAAGGCATTGAGGTTAAGCCTACGGTAGTAGTAATATTTGGCGGAACCGGCGACTTAACCAAGCGCAAATTAATTCCGGCATTTTATAATTTATTTTACATGGTTGGCTTCCCGAACACTTTGCGGTAATTGGTTTAGGCCGCACCAAATTATCTGATCCCGATTACCAGAACCGGTTGCATCAGGGGTTAACGGAGTTTTCGCGGAGCGGTACCCCTAAAGAAGATAAATGGGCGGTATTTGAAGAAAAAATATCTTATCTCACATCCGATATAAACGACAAAGCCGCTTATATTCAATTAGCCGAAAAGTTAAACGCTTTTGATGAGGCCTGGGGTACCCGGGCTAACCGGCTGTTTTATTTATCTATTGCGCCGCAATTTATTCAGGCTGTAACCGAACACCTGCACGAAACCGAACTGGCGGCCAATGTAAACTGCGATCGCATAATTGTAGAAAAGCCATTTGGTAAAGATTTAGCTACCGCCCGAAGCCTGAATAAATTACTTACCCAAACCTTTAAAGAAAGCCAGATTTACCGTATCGATCATTATTTGGGTAAAGAAACCGTACAGAATATTTTGGCTTTCCGGTTTGCCAATGCCCTTTTTGAACCGCTTTGGAACCGCAATTATATTGATTTTGTGCAGATTACCGTGGCCGAGCAGGTTGGCGTAGAAGACCGGGGTGGTTATTACGAAACGGCAGGTGCGCTGCGCGACATGATTCAGAACCATTTGCTGCAGTTATTGTGCATGATTGCCATGGAGCCGCCCGTATCTTTCGAAGCCGAAGAAATTCGTAACCGGAAAGTAGATGTTTTGCGGGCCATCAGGCGTTTAACGCCCGAACAGGTAAGTAAATCGGCGGTTAGGGGCCAATACGGACCTGGTTGGCTGCAAGGCGAAAAAGTACTGGGCTACCGCCAGGAAGCTAATGTTAATCCGGTATCTAACACGGAAACGTATGCAGCGGTTAAATTTTACCTCGATAACTGGCGGTGGCAGGGCGTACCTTTTTATTTGCGTACCGGTAAAAGACTGCAAGAGAAAACATCATCTATTACGGTGCAGTTTAGGCCGGTGCCGCACTCCACTTTTTCGGCTTCCTTCTCCGAAAATTTATTGCCCAACCGGCTTACCATAAATATTCAGCCCCAGATGGATATCCGGCTTCGGTTTACCTCCAAGCGGCCCGGCTTGGAAATGGACCTGAGTCCGGCCGAAATGGTATTCGACTACGATAATTGTTCTACGCAATCGCCAGAAGCTTACGAAACTTTATTGCTGGATGCTTTACAGGGAGATGCCACTTTGTTTATGCGCTCCGACCAGGTAGAAACCGCCTGGGAAGTAATTATGCCCATTCTGGAGATCTGGGAATCGAGGCCTTCGTTGGAATTTCCCAATTATTCGGCGGGCATGTGGGGTCCTGAAAATGCCGAAGCTTTAATTGCCCGGGAAGGACATACATGGTCGGTTACCACCCATTACCAAAATTCTACAAAGTAAAAGATGATTCAGATTTTTAAAAATACTGGGGAGTTAAGTAAAGCAGCTGCCGAATTATTTCTGCAAACAGCTCAAAAAGCAGTACAGAAAACAGGTAAGTTTAACGTTGCGCTCACCGGCGGTTCCTCACCCGCCGAAATGTACCGCTTGTTGGCCCAGGCACCGTACAAAGAGCAAGTGCCGTGGGCACAAACCTATATTTTTTGGGGCGATGAACGGTGGGTGCCTTTAACCGACGATAAGAGTAATGCCAAAATGGCTTTTGAATTATTTCTGAACCAGGTGCCGGTTCCCCGCGATCAGATTTTTCCGATGTGGGGAAAAGAAAATCCCGAAACGTTTGCCCAATTGTATCAAAACCGGCTGCAGCAGCATTTTAACCAATCGGTACCGGCTTTTGATTTAATTCTACTGGGTCTCGGCGACGACGGGCATACGGCTTCGCTGTTCCCGCATACCCAAGTGCTGCAGGAAAAAGAACGAATAGTGAGCGCATATTATTTAGAACCGCAGCAAATGCACCGGGTTACCTTAACCGCACCGGTTTTAAATGAAGCTAAAAAAATATTGTTTTTAACCTTCGGTGAAAAGAAAGCTTCGGCGCTAAGTGAAATATTAGAAGGAAGTTATCAGCCCGATATGTACCCGGCTCAACTGGTTAAGCCGACTACCGGCGAAGTAGTTTGGTTTGTAGATGAAGCTGCCGCATCCCGGTTAAAAAAGTAAATTCAGGTACAGGTTTTAGTCTGGTTAAATTAAAATATTGCCTGGGTAGTTTATCAGGCAGAATCTAAGATAAAGTACAGTTAGCGGGAGTTTAGGGCGAAAATCCAGTTGGATAATATAACCTAAACTCCCGCCTTTTTTAGAATTAAGCCTGAGTGTTTTATGCATTTGCCTAAAATAATTGGCTATAGTAAATGCCCAAAAGAAGTAGAATCAGGAAATATACTGACCTTGAAAAACCTTAATATTAGCCGCGGATTGGCTCCAACAGGGTATTTGCCAATGATTGTTGCGCGGGCTCATAAATAAGTTCGCCTCGGCATAAAAATTTATTGGTGTCTAGAAGTACTTCGTAAATGGGGGTATGAATGTGCTGGGGAATCCGGTAAATGCGTTGGTCTCTTTTATCGAATGGGGTAGCAACTTTTGAATTGAACAGATAAGGAATTAATATTTTGGAGCAGCTCAGGGCAATGCGGTGCACCTGGTGGTTGGCAAAATATTCCTGTAAACGCTGATTGATATTTTCGAAAAACTCTACTGTTTCGGCGAGCCGCACCCGCGAACCAGCCCGGGATTTGCCTTTGGTTTTAAGATATTTTACCTGGCTTTTACCTTGTTTCATGCGCACCATATAAGACCGGAAAACTTTGTGATCGCGGTTAACGCCATTCTCAAAATAACCCAAAGCACAACTACCAGATTGAATTAAAACAACAACATAATGTATATCTTGGGTTGCCGTGAACAAATTTGTATCTGGGGCTGGCATTGGCAGGGGCAGCCGGAAATACAGGTGTTCCTGGTGTGCGCCGTCAGTAATAATTAACCGGTGTTTTTCGTAATCATAAATAAAAGGTAAACCAGCTTGCCGAATATTTTGGAGTACTTGGTAAGCGTTTTCTAAAGTTAAAAAACAGTTCATAAAACAGGTTCAATCCGGGTAGGGGGCAGTAATAGTTTAAATAAGCTGAGTATAAATAAAATCAACTTTTGTTAAGCTTATTTAAAAGTAAATAGCCGTTTAGCCGGCAATATTTTCTTCTTCAACCGGAAAATATTTTTGCCAAATAGATGCTAGTTTATCGGGGGTAAGGGGTTTGGCCAATACTTCGTGTAGGCCAACATTTTTAGCATCGTTTACCAATTGCTGGTGCATAGAGGTAGTTAGCATTACCAAAATAGATTTTTTGCCCGGTAATGGTAATTTACTATACTCCTGAAAAAACTCAAAGCCATCCATAACCGGCATTTTGTGGTCCAGCAATATTAAATCCGGAACAGCATGGCCATTCTGACAATCTAGCTCTAACGACTGTAAAGCCGCGCGGCCATTTTCGGCTACTTGTACTTTTTGGGCAATATTTAATTTACTAATTACACGTTCGTTTATATAAGAAGTAGTTTTATTATCCTCTATAAGTAAAATCCAGTCAACTTTTTTCATTTAGATTCAGCAGCAATTCAGATGGTTGGCATTATCATCTCAGGACAAACATATAATATTTGTATTTAGTTTACCCATCATAAAAATAAAAATTCCTTTTTTTTGCTTAAAAAGTCGTTTATCTACCGGGAAATAGCTTTAACTAGGCCAGTTAGAACAAGGTTTGGGTAAGTTGTTTTACACCATTGGTATAAGCAGTTGGTTTTATAATCTTAGGGGTATGGATAATATAATCACATTTTAAAGTATAAATTCAAAAAAGAGAAGAAAAGTTTTGGCTTTCATAATTTTTCAATCTTTATTTGTCTATTAATCTTATAGAGTTAATATATTATGTATTTCACTTTAAAAATTTAATCTAAAATGATGAAGCTAGTTACAACCCCAGAGAAGGAAATGCTTATTTCGGTACAAAGCCCACAAACAGATTGTGAACTTTGGAATGCTTTCCGGTTGGGTTGTAGCGATTCTTATAGGTTAATTTACCAGCGGTATTTTTTTGACTTGTATACCTACGGGTTAAAAATTACGTCCGACCGGGAACGTATTAAAGATGTTATCCAGGATTTGTTTATTCAGATCTGGAAGAGCCGGCAAAACTTAGCCAACCTCGATAATATTAAACCTTATTTAATGAAATCTTTAAAAAGAAAGCTTTACGATTTGCAGTTAAAAGCCGATAAAAATATTCTGTTAGATAAGGACGTAATAATTAAAAGAGTAGAACCGGAAAAACCCGCCGAACAGCAAATTATTCAATTGCAACAAGCAGAGCAGCTACAAAAGAAATTGCAGTATGCTTGTCGGGCATTAACCAAGCGGGAAACGCAGGCTATTCAGTTCAAGTTTTACCAGGATTTATCGTATACCGAAATTGCTTCCCAAATGACCATTTCGGTACCGGCTGCCTATAATATTATATCAAAAGCATTAAGCAAACTTAAGAACCTGATGTAATATTTTCCGGTTTTAAACCACCATATAGTAAATCTTTTTAGTGTAATCGTTTAAAGGCAATTAACGGGGCAGAGGAGGTGTAATCAGTGTACCTTTTTTTTTAACCATGAAAATGCCCGGAAGGGGCCGCTGTTTAACCTTGTTCTTAAACACTTAACTGGTTAAATAATTAGATTTGATATTCAATTAAGGACGGCGCTTCTGGTCGTCCTTTTTTATTTTATAATTACTACCAAAATTTGTTTGAGTAGTATGCCTAACAATAATGTTATGTCAAATAAATTAAGCCCTATACTTAATATAAATTATTTAATATAGAGGTATAATTCATTTTTCCAATACTGCCTTATTTCTTGCCATCCTTTTAAGCCAATAATATACTCTAGAATTAAAAATCAGGTTAATTGCCATAAATACCTAATTGTTTTTGCGTAATCAGAGTGAAAATTCAGGGTTAATACGTAATAAATATTTACAACGAGATCTATTTATAAGTCGTTTAGCAAAGGAGAATTGGATAAAAATGAATGAAGTACTAAAATTTAAGTTTTTGTAAGATGAATAAAATTATGCTCAAAGGAAAAATTTTCTTGTTAATGCTGGTAACCCTGGTTTGTGTTTCTGCTTGCGACGACGATGATGATGATGGCCCGGCCCTGACTGTAGAAACTTTTATGCAGCAAGCTGCTGCCAGCGATATGTTTGAACTTTCGACCGGCAATATGGCCGTTACCAAAGGCACCACAGCAGATGTGAAAGCATTTGGCCAGAAGTTAATAGACGATCATACTACCTCCAGCACTGAATTAAAGACTTTGGCTTCGCTTAAAAAAGTTACTTTGCCAACCACCATGCCAGCGGATAAAAATGAAAAAGTTATGCGCTTACAAGGTTTATCCGGAACAGCTTTTGATAAAGAGTTTTCGTCGATTCAAGTAGACGCACATGAAGATGCCGTTGAATTATTTCAAAAAGCTGACCGCGATATTTCGGATGCAGATGTACAAGCATTTGTAGATAAAACTTTACCGGTGTTGCGCATGCACCTGGACCACGCCGAAGATTTAGAAGATAAAACGCATTAATGATTGTTTATTGTTTAGTGAGTAAAAAGCCGCTTCTTTTTAGAAGCGGCTTTTTATTTTTTATGCAGTATTGCAGTAGCGTTGCAAGGTTAGCAATTGGGCATAAATATTATAATTGATGTTGCCGGCATTTTTCTTTAATGAAAGCTAATCCTTTTTCGGCAATATCCCAGGGTTTAGAATATTCCCTCCAAACCCCAATAGAATTGGCAAAAGCCGGGTCGTTGCGCGAAAATGCTTCTATGGTAAGCCAGCCTTTATAGTTTATTCCGGCTAAAGCCGCAAAAGCTTCGTCAAAATCTATATGGCCATCGCCGGGCGTGCCGCGGTCATTTTCGCTAATATGAACATGGGCCAGAATAGGGGCAATGGTTTGAATGGCTTGGCTAAACTTTTTCTCTTCAATGTTGGCGTGGTGCGTATCAAACATGGCCCTAACATTGGGGTGATCTGTTGCTTGTACCAACCGGGTTAATTGCTCCATGGTATTGCACAAGTAACTCTCGAACCGGTTTAGGGCTTCTAAAGCCAGAATAATATTTGCCTGGGCCGCATACTCACCGGCTGCGCGCAAAACCTCAGCTCCCCAGCCATATTCCTGGTCTTGGGGTTCCCGTTGTACAAAATAACTGTGCGCCGAATGAAATGGCCCGCAAATAATTTTGGAATTTAAATCGTGGGCACGGTCGATGGCCCATTTAATCCGGTCTAAAGCATTGGCCCGGATGGCTGCTTCGGGGCTAATCGGGTTTTCGTCTTTACCAACCACAAAAACGGTCGTAACTTCCAACCCCAAATCCTGGGTAAACTTACCCAAATTCTTATAAGCCGGCACATCCGGCGAACCCAGCAAAAATTCGACACCGTCATAACCCATCGTTTTTAACCGTTCTACAATTGGGTTAAGGTCATCCGAAATTACTGCCGACCAGGCTAGCACGTTGAATCCAATTTTATTCATAGTTTATGGTGGAGTTGATTAAATTTAAATAATTCAGTTTCGGCCTTTAGTAAAACTTTAATTTATTAAAGGCTTAAATAACTATCTGAAAAAATAAATTATGAAGCAATTTTTTGATTGACTGCCCAGCAATAACAAACCAGTTTTATTTACTCGTTTGAATGCCGTGATACGGAACATTCATGGTTATTTTGCCGGCCCATTTTTTAGGCACCGGTTTGCCGGCTGCCCAATGAATACCATTTATTACTAACCTTTGGAAAGGCTCTAAATCAAAATCTTCGGGGTGGCCCAGGGTGGTCATGAAAAATTTGCCGCCGTAGGTATTTTTGCCGGTCCAGGCTACGGGGTTGTCCGGGGCATCTTTTTTGTTCGGGTTTACAGCATGCCCCATTAATAACCAGGTAGAGCCCTTGGTGGGATAATCGGGCAAAACTTTGTATAACCAGGAACGCGCATGAAATTTATTGCTCACCCCGGTTAAAATCGGGTTTTTTGCGGCTTCGGGTATAATGGTTACATCGGTGCTGGATTCGTGACCGTAGTGGGTATGATTGGCTTTGCCACCCCAGCCCGGAGGAGCATTAAAAGCCATTTCACCGAAACTATTCCATTTTTCCAGTTCGTGGCCTTTGGGGTAGTTAAACGCGTGGGTCGTGGTCCGGAAGCCCACTACCGGTTTGCCGGTTTTTAAATAATCTTCTATGTGCTTTACCTGGTCGGCGGGCAACCGCCGCCAGCGCAGGAAAAACACCGCTAAGTCGGCCTCTTTTAAGGCTTCTAAACCCGGAATATTTTCCTCGGCATTATGGTCGGGGTAAGCTTTTAATACCTTGGTTCTGAAACCGTAGTTCTTCTCTAATTCAGCGGCCAGCAGCGGCAAAGTGCCTTCGCCGCTGTATTCGTGGTCGCCGGCCACAAAAACTATTAAGGGCTTTTTAGTGCTGGTTTTTGCTTTGGATTGGGCGCTAACATAGAATGCGCTCATCAGCAAGAGAGATAATAAGAACAGGTACTTTATATTTTTTATTTTTTTCATAGGGTAATAAAAGAATAAATAATCAAATCAGAATTTTCATGCAGATTACTGAACACCCGTTTCCATGGGGTGTAGTTTAAGCAATTCGGAAGGAGCGTAAAAGCCAGTTTTGTTTTTGGTAGCCGCCCGCACTTCTTTAACCTTATCCGGCGAAACGGCCGGGGCTTTGTTGCCGAAGGAATTGCGCACATAAGTTAACACAGCGGCTACGTCCTCGTCCTTCAGCATACCGCCAAACGGCGTCATGGGTACTTGTCCGGGGTATTTCTGACCGGCTACCTCAATAGGGCCATGCAGTCCTTTTAAAACAATCTTTATCAGGCGCTCGTCGTTGCCGGTTACCCAAGGCGTACCGGAAAGCGGCGGGAACCCGGATGCTGTTAAGCCTTTGCCATCGGGTTGGTGACAGGTACCGCAGAAACCTTCCTGGCCATAAATAGCTTTGCCTTTAACAAAAAGGTCACGTTCGGCTCCTTTTAAATTGGTGGCAACGGCTTCGGGTTTTTTGGTTTCCACGGCCCGGCCGTTCAGGTGGGCTACGGCGGTTTCATGGGCATGTATCATCCAATCATCTAAAGGTTTTTTGGCGGCTTCGTTTTCAATAGCCAAACCTTTTTCTTTGTCGAGCCAGGAAGCGGCCACGATTGCTTCCAGACGCACGCGGCCGTGTTCATCACGGGCAGCCTGCATCAGCAGGTCGGCCTGGTCGTTTACCTGGTGACCGGTATAACGCAGCACCCGTACAGCAGCGGCGCGGGCCCGGTAATCTTTGGCTGCTAATAATTGCTTCAGTAGGTTCTGATCTACTTGATTTAGCCCCCAGCTTACCCATAAGCCTTCCAGCAAATGGTGTTCGTACTTCGGATCATTTTTATCCAGGTTAGCCGTCCAGGCTGTCAGGCGGGGAAGCACTTCGGCAGGTTTACGCCCCCGTAGCTCCCGGCGGGTCCGGTAACGGGTCCGGAATTCGGGCAGTTTTAAATTATCCAGTAACTCATCAATGCTGGCGCCGGCTACTTTAGCGGGCGTAATTAGCGGGCGGGAAGGATAGGTGATGCGGTAAACCCGTCCGTGTACGTGGTCGCGGAGCGGATCGCGGGCATTGTGCTGCATGTGGCCAATCAGAATATTATGCCAGTCGATGAGGTAAAGCGAACCATCCGGGGCAAACTCCATATCTACGGGGCGGAAGTTACGGTCGTCGGACTGTACCAGATCCTGGCGATGGGTGCTCTTATAGCCGGTGCCATCGTCTACCAGCCGGTGTTGTTTGGTGCCTAAAAAGCCAATGGTGTTGTTAATCAGGAAATCGCCTTGCACATTGTCCGGGAAGTGCCGGCTAGAAACAAATTCGAGACCAGAAGTAGGGCGTACCCGGTGCTTTTCTTCAATTAACTGAACGGATTTGTGGGTAGCTATCCCATAACGCGATTTAACAGAGCCGGGCATCATCCATCGCACGTCCGGGCTGGAAGTTTCAGCAAAAAAGTTCTGGCCCCACTCATCAAAGGCAATGCCCCAGGGATTTGGGATGGAAAGCTGAGCCGTACGTTCGAGATGGTGGCGTTGCGGATTATACCGGTAAAACCCACCGTTGGTAGCTCTTACCGGGCCGTAAGGAGTTTCGACGTTGGTATGCAGGAAAACACCTTCGCCCATGTAAATCGCCCCCGATGGGTCGGCGGCATAAGCGCTGTGCGCGTGGTGGGTATCGTGGTCGTCGAAGCCGCTTAAAAGTATTTCCTTTTTGTCCGCCTTGTCGTCGCCGTTTGTATCGGTCAGGAGTACCAAGTTGGTTCCTTGCGACACGTAAACCCCTTCGGGGGCCAGTTCGAAGCCAACCGGCAAGTGCAGGCCTTCGGCAAATATGGTTTGCTTGTCGGCTTTGCCGTCGTTATTCGTGTCTTCTAATATTATTATTTTATCGTTGGGCTTGGTATCGCCGGGTTTGTAGTGCGGGTAGCTGGGCATAGTAGCAATCCACAGGCGTCCTTTGTTATCGAAAGAGAGCTGAACCGGATTGGCTAAATCGGCAAATTCTTTTTCCGAGGCAAATAATTCTATTTTATACCCCGGTGCCACTTTTATTTTATTTAACGCATCTTGCCCGTACAGGTATTCCAGACTGCCATTTTTTTCCGGATTAAAGTTGGTTTTTACCGGCGGCAGCGGCGTGGTATTTTTATCGGCGGCGGCCACATCCATTTTTTCGCCTTTAACTGCCTGCCAAATGGCCTGGTCTCTAATGTCAGTCATTTCCCGGATTTTCTGTATTTCGGCGGGATAGTTGTCTGGCCCGAACGGGTTGTAGCGCCGGCCGTAAGCGTGCACACCATTGGGTATTTTAATATCATGGTGCCACATCCAGTTTTTCTCCATTACGGCGGCATGCACCAGCGCCCGGTTCTTTTCGGCTTTAGGAGCCGCTTTACCAAACGTCTCGTCGGCCAATAATTTCGAGAATCTGGCGTAACCCGCATCGGATAGTTGCGAACCGTCGATGGTAAGCGGTTTATCGGTATTTTCGAACCATTCTTTGGTAGGCGTAAAGGCATCGATAAAATGAATTTTATGCCGGGCGGCAATTTCTTTCATGGCTTCGGTATACAGCGCCAGGTTGGCGTTTTCTTTTTTGCCATTAGGTAAATCATTTTGTTTAGAAAGATCCTCGAAAGCAATAGGCGATACCAGCGCCAGTTGGGGAGCCGCCGTGCCGTTGTATTTCTGGTTTAAAGTATGCTGCACAAACGCATCTAACTCAGCTTTATAATTTTGCAGACCTTCTTCGCCCTGAAACGACTCGTTGTAGCCGAAGAAGGCAATAATTACATCGGCTTTCAGGCGGGTAAGCCACTGATCTTCGGTGTCGAAATGGCCTTCACTGCCGGAGTTCTGCGCCAGTTCGGTTTGAAATCTTTCGGCTCCCGGAAAAGCCCACGGCGAATTGCGGCTCGCATGCGGCCGGAAGCCAGGCGTATTACCCGGATCGCACATATTGCGGATATAAAGCAGGCTGTCTGGGTAGCGCAGGTGCATTTCGGTTTCAAAGTGGTCGTAATTCAGCATCCGGGAACCCAAATTATTACCAATTAAAACAATATGCGCGCCTTTCTTGAATTTCAAGGCATTGGGATTACTTTCGGTTAAACTGGTGGACACGGATTTACAACCCGTCAGAATTAAAATAACCAAAAAGATTTTAACAATATACCGCATGGGTTTAAGTAATTAGGATTGTAATTTAAATATCATTAAATCAGGTAAATGCATTCTTTAATCACAAAATATTTTGGTAATAAGCTTTTAACTGAACTGGTGAAAAATTCTAAAAGCTGCCAAAACAATTTAATTGGGTTGTGTAAAATAGCAAAGGCTACTACGGCAATTGCCACGTAAATTACTGCTGTTTCCGAACTGTTTAAGTTATGGAAGTTCGTCTAAAATAAAAAATAAACCTGTAATGTAATATCTGGTATGCTGCCTAAGATCTGGTGGTGCCAATACTAGCAAAGGAAACCTGAAAATTATTAGGCTTGGCTTTTTCCAGTTGGGCCGGAACAAGGCTTTAATTTAGGTAGACCGGATGAATAGAAGTAAAATTCAGGTTAATAATTCGGTGTAAATATTCTTTCATAACTAGTGACGTTTAATGGTAAATAAACTCAAATGAAATATTTTATGGTAACTCATTATTACAGTGAATGGCCGCTATAACTGCTGGTATAAATCAACCTGAATTTTCAAAATTAGCCGGTAACGCTCTGTTAACTATCCTGCGCTATCCTGCTTAAGTAACAGAATTAGTAAATGTATTTTAATTAGGCAGGTCCCTTTAAATAATTTTATATTGGCAACGTTTTCTGCTGAATTAAAACTAATAAAATAGAAATATTTAAGATTGCCAGTTTTGACTATACACGCTGAGGAAATTATTTTATGAGTTTTTAAGCTAAGATTCTGACAAACCGGTTCAGAACCGACAACACTTTTTTACAAATTAATGAAGGGCTGAGGTTTATGGTTTGGCTTTTATAGGTGTTAGATTAGTACCGGATAATAGTCTTTGCGATTGATAATATTAAGAAAGAATATATAGAAACTGTTATGCAGCATCATGCAAAAAGACTTGCAAAAAGAAGGATATCTAATTTTAGGCTGATTAAACTTCTAGGGCTTATTTTATTATTCCCCTATTGTACTGCTGCTCAAACTTTCCCGGTAGATGCGGTAACCGGGAAGATATATTTTGCCGAAGAAGTGCTGGTAAAAGATGGCCCTCAACTCGATTTGTATAACCGGGCCAAGGCATGGTTTGCTGCTCCGGAGAATAAAGCAATGCTACAAAAAGACGATTTGGCGAATGGATTATTAATCGGGCAGAAAAGTGTGGTTTTTACGGTAAAGGAGGGCAGCAATGTGCATAATATGCGCTTAAACTGCACCTTAAAGCTGGAAATGGAAGATGACCGGTACTGGTATAGCCTGACAGACTTTTATATACAAAAATGGTTAAAGCAAGCTGCAGGAGGTGGTAAAATACCGAATAATAATTTGCCTTTAGAAAAAATGGTTATACCTGAAAACCGGCCGGTTACTGAATATTCCCGCGCAGCTTACTATAAAGCAGTTGAAAATGCTACTTATAAGCAGATACGTTCTTCTATAGAATGTTTAAAAGCCAGCATGCTTTAAATTATTTGCTTCCGGAAGATTTATTTTTCCTGTTAATAGTTAGCGAAATACATTATATCTGGTAAGTATCCAGAACCTGCCAGGTAATCCGGCCATTGGTTTGTACTTCGTAGCGCAGGATGGAATAGCCGCCTTGGTGGCCATCTTCAAAATAAGCCAGCGCGTAATGTTCAGTTAAAATCTGAATATCCCGGAAAGCCATTTTGCCGCCCAAAATTCCTTTTTGCTGTTGCAGTACCTGGGCCTGGTTGGTGGTTAAATCGGCTTTCAGATCGGCTTCGGGGTTGCGCAGACCTTTTTGGCGGAGCCGGTTTATTTCGGGGGCACTTAGTTTGCCTAAACTGCTGGGGCTAACTGTTACGGTAGTATCTATCGGGGAAGTGGGGGCCATGCCGGCCGTTACTTTTTTCTGAAGCTGGTAAATCATGGTATCGCGGTCCAGCACCTGCCGGTTAGCTAATTCTAATTTGGCCTGGGTGTTTTGGTATTGCCGGTAAAAGTAAATGGCCATAAATAAACTAAAGGCACAAAACAGCAAAAACAAAATATTCTTCATCTGGAGTATATTTTAAAATCAGAAAAAAAGCCTGCTTTGGCAACAAAACAGGCTTTTAATGTTTAATAATCCATTTTAGATAAGCGTATTAACATCAAAGTTTTCCAGGTAATGCGCTACCCGTTGCACAAACATTCCGCCCAAAGCGCCATCTACCACCCGGTGGTCGTAAGAGTGCGACAAAAACATAAAATGCCGGATACCTATTAAGTCGCCTTCGGGCGTTTCGATGACGGCCGGTTTTTTCTTGATAGCGCCTAAAGCCAGTATAGCTACCTGCGGCTGCACAATAATGGGTGTACCCATTACATTACCAAAAGTACCCACGTTCGAAATGGTGTACGTTCCATCGGTTAAATCGTCGGGGGTAAGTTTGTTTAACCGGGCACGGTTTGCCAGGTCGTTTACTTTTTTAGTAAGCCCGTTCAGGTTCATTTGGTCGGCTTTTTTAATAACCGGCACAATTAAATTTCCCGAAGGCAAAGCCACGGCCATACCAATATTCACATCGCGCTTTTTAATAATGGTGTCGCCGGCTACCGAAACATTAATCATTGGGAAATCCCGGATGGCTTTGGCTACCGCCTCGATCATAATGGGGGTAAAAGTTAATTTTTCACCTTCTCGTTTTTGGTAGTGGTCTTTGTTTTTGTTTCGCCATAAAACCAGGTTGGTTACATCGGCCTCTACAAACGAGGTTACGTGCGCCGAAATTTGTTTGCTTTCAACCATTCGTTGGGCAATCATTTTGCGCATCCGGTCCATTTGAATAATTTCCTGGCCACCACTAACCGAAACCGCTGGTTTGGCCGTCGGCGTATCAACGGTTGATGCTGAGGTTGGTTCCGGAGCCGGTGCAACTGTTTTTTCTGGTTCAGCTGCTTTTTCAGGAATATTTGTTTCGGTTGGCGTAACGTTGTCAGTTGTTGCTTTAGGAGCAGGTGCTACCCGGTTTTCTAGGTAGGTCATAATATCTTTTTTCGTTACTCTTCCTTCCAGTCCCGTACCGGGCACCTGGTCTAGTTCGCGCATCGAAATACCTTCCTGCCGGGCAATATTCATTACCAGCGGCGAATAAAAACGGCCTTCGGTTACCGAAGGTGCCTGCATAGGAGTAGAAGTTTCGTTTTCAGTAGCAGAATTATTATTGATTGGGTTTTCGGTTTTTGTTTCTTCTGGTTCGGCAGGAGCCGGTACAATGGGATGCTCTATTATGGCCTGCGATATAGGCGCAGCATTGATATCTGCGGCGGAATTTTCGGTGTCAATAATGGCAATAGCTTTACCTATGGGCACCACATCGCCTTCTTTGGCCAATATTTCGCGCAACACGCCGCCGTGTACAGCCGGTACTTCGGTATCAACCTTGTCGGTAGCTACTTCCAGTACCGATTCATCTTCTTCAATGCGGTCGCCTACGTTTTTCAGCCATTTTAAAACAGTGCCCTCCATTATACTTTCACCCATTTTGGGCATCAACATTTCTACCAGTGCCATGCGGTTTCGTTTAGATTTTTTAAAGCTAAAATTTGCCGGAATGTTTAAAGCCAATAATAAACAAAGCTTTCCTTATTTATTCTTGTAAAACAACTACTTCCGGCCTTCCCAAAACCTGGGAAGGGAGTCTTTTCTGATTGAATAATATTGTCTTTTCTGTCGGGTTTCCAAATAAAAAAAGGCCGAAACTATCGTTCAGAAAAACCAAAGGTATAAAAATTTAAATATACCTGCATTTAGTTTAGCTGTTGCCGCAGCAGATTTAAAGCGGTATACGTGGTATATTCTATATTAAGTAACCGATCTTTCTGATAAAAAATCTGGCGGGCAACGGTTTTTTCGGCATCGGCGTAAGCCACCCAAATGGTACCTACGGGCTTTTCGGGCGTGCCACCACCCGGACCCGCAATGCCGCTGGTAGCCAAACCAATATCAGTATTTAATATTTTACGCACATTGGCGGCCATCTGGCTAACCACTGCTTCGCTTACAGCCCCGTGTTGCGCCAAATCATCGGCACTTACGCCCAGTTGGTTAATTTTTACATGGTTGTGATAAGCCAGAATACTACCCATAAAATATTCGGAAGAACCAGCCACGCTGGTAATTTTATGCGCTAAATGACCGCCGGTACAGCTTTCGGCAGTAGCAACGGTATAGCCTTTTTCTTTTAGCAGGGCGCCAATGGCTTCTTCTAACTTTATCTCGCCGATAGCAAAGATATATTCCGGAATAATCCCCTGCAATTGAGTTACCTGGGCTTCTAATTGGTTATCTAAATCGGGTAGGTTAAAGCCTTGGCCGGTTAGGCGCAAACGTACACCGGTAAGCGAGGGCAAATAAGCCAGTTTAATGTGAGTAGGCAGGGAATCTTCCCAAGCGGCTATTTTATCGGCTAAAAAAGATTCGCCGATGCCGGCGGTTTGCACCACTTTATGAATTATTTGGTTACCGGCGGCCCTTGTTTGTAATTCCGGCAGTACGGTATCGGTCATGATTCTTTTCATTTCGAAAGGAACGCCCGGCATTGATACCATTATTTTACCAGCTTCTTCGAACCACATGCCCGGGGCAGTGCCCAAAACATTTTTTACTGGCCGGCAATTGGCGGGTAAAAAAGCCTGTTGCCGGTTAAGTTCGGTTAGTTCGCGGCCCCTAGATCGGAAAATAGAGGTTACTTGCTCCAATGATTCTGGATCCAGTACCAGTTCGGTTTTAAAGTACCGGCACAGCGTATGTTTCGTTAAATCGTCTTTGGTGGGGCCTAAACCACCGGTAATTAAAATAATATCGGTTAGCTTTTTTACCTCATCTAACGTTTGAATGATATGGTCCGGGTTATCTGAGATAGAAGTGATTTGCCGTACTTTAATACCTATTTTGGCCAGTTCGGTGCCCATCCAGGCCGAATTGGTATCTATTATTTGCCCATAGAGAATCTCGTCGCCTATGGTAATGATGTCAGCAAGCATATTTTTATTTTTGGTTCGATTTATGCAAACAAGTTATATCTGTACTCAAAATTAAGATTTCTGTTTTATGAGAGCGTATCAATTACTGGCTTTGCTTATTATTTCTTTTGGTGTTTTTTCCTGTGCCACTACGGGTACGGGCCTGAATATTCCGTCGGGTGTGAGCGATGCCATTTTAAATAACAAACCATTAACCGAGGCAGAAGTTTCGGGCGGCTTAAAAGAGGCTTTAACCATTGGCATTTCTAACGGGGCCAACACCGCTGCGCAAACCGATGGCTATTATAAAAATTCCTTAATCCGGATTGCTTTTCCGACGGATGTACAAAAAGTGGAAACCCGCTTGCGGGCTTTGGGTATGGGCAAACTGGTAGATGATTTTGTTTTGTCGTTGAACCGGGCGGCCGAAGATGCCGCCCAAAGTGCCAAACCCATATTTATAAGTGCCATTAAAAGTTTAACCATTAAAGATGTTTGGGGCATATTAACCGGCGGAAAAGATGCGGCTACCCAATATTTAAAACGTACTACCAACGAGCAGTTAACGGCTGCGTTTACCCCCAAAATTCAGGCTTCTTTAGAAAAGGTAAACGCCACCAAATATTACGACGATGTGATTGGCCGCTATAACCAGTTGCCTTTGGTGCAAAAAGTAAACCCCGATTTAACGAATTATACCACCCAAAAAGCCATTGACGGATTGTTTGTTTTAGTGGCTCAGGAAGAAGCCAATATCCGGGAAAACCCTATTGCCCGCACCACGCAATTGCTGCGCCGGGTATTTGCCCGCCAGGATAAAAGCTAATTATTTTCCATTGATAACTAAAGAAAAAGGCATTGGTGGTTAAACCAATGCCTTTTTTATGGTTTTAAATTTTATGAGCCGGCCAGGAATGAAACAAACCGTGCCCTAAACTTAACCAGCCGGCAATCATAAACAAACCACCAATAGGCGTTATGGCCCCTAACCAACCAATATTAGTCAGGCAAAGAGTATACAACGAGCCGGAAAAAATAATGACGCCAATTAAAAAAAATAACCCCGCCAACCGCAAGGGCCGCGCCGGAACATGAAAATACAAAGCCCCGGTTAAGAGCATAGCCAAGGCATGGTACATGTGGTATTTTACGGCGGTTTCAAAAGTATCGGTGCGTTGGTTAGCGGCTAATAATTCGGCTAAGCCGTGGGCCCCAAAGGCTCCAATCATTACCCCTAAAGCGCCCAACAAAGCTCCGGCAATCAATATTCCTTTCTGCGACATTGCTTATTGTTTTAAGTAACTTCTGGCACCAAAGATAGCACTTCCTACCCGAATCATGGTGCTGCCTTCGGCAATCGCCAGCGGATAATCCGAACTCATGCCCATCGATACCTCAGTAAAGGCCGGGTTTTCAGTGAAGAAAGTTGTTTTTAAATCATCAAAAACACTTTTTAGTAATTTAAATTCGCTGGTAAGTTTTTGGGTAGAAGAGATATTGGTGGCAATGCCCATTACCCCGGTTATGCGCACGTATTGCAGGTTTTTAAAAGCTTCGGAAGCTAATATTTCTTTTGCCTCTTCGGGCGATAAACCAAACTTGGTTTCTTCGGTGGCAATGTAAATTTGCAGCAGGCAGTTAATTACCCGGTTGTGCTTACCAGCTTGCTTATCTATTTCTTGCAACAGTTTTAAACTATCTACCGATTGGATGGTATCTACAAAGGGCGCAATGTATTTAACTTTATTTGTTTGTAAATGGCCAATTAAATGCCATCCAATATCGGCCGGCAAAACCTCTTGTTTGGCGGTCATTTCCTGCACTTTGTTTTCGCCGAAAATACGCTGGCCAGCCTGGTAAGCTTCCAGAATTGCTTCGGGCGGATGGGTTTTAGAAACCGCAATGAGCTTACAATTGGTACCTTTTAGTTGTTCCTGGAAATAAGCAATCTGTTGCGCAATAGCCATAATCAATCTGTTTTAAATTCGCCGGCAATTTACGCTCCTTTTGGAGCTAAGTCTACTTTTTATTTAAAATGTGCCTTGGCAGATTTTAAACTGATGGGCTTTAGCCAGGTTTAATAATGCTGATAAGCGCCTTTAAAAATGAATAAAGGCCACAAAGAATATAAACAGGTTAATAGTAACAGCATTGTGGACCTAAATAAAAGGTTAAAATATAAGCGTTTAATCTTCAAGGGCATTAGATAAAAAGGTGTTTTTAAAAAATAACCAGATTAAAAATACCAGAATGGCCCATTTTAAATAAATCTGGTAATAATCTTTGGTGTCGCGAAAACGGGTTTCTTTAATTTCGGCTTTTTCGAGGCGATTAATATTCCGGAATATTTCGTCCAGGGTATTTTTATCGGAGGCACGGTAAAATCTGCCGTTCGCGGTTTGCGCAATGTCGCGCAAGGTGGTTTCGTCGAGGCGGGTTTGAATAAAGCTGGTTTGGCCATTTTCGCCGGGATATGGTACCAGGCCGTCCTGACCGATGCCGATGGTGTAAATCTTAATGTTAAAACCCATAGCCAGTTTGGCGGCCATTACCGGATCAATATTGCCGGAAGTGTTTTCGCCGTCGCTGATTAAAATACAAACTTTAGATTTAGTCGGCGATTCGCGCATCCGGTTAATGGCTACGCCCAAAGCACTGCCAATAGCGGTACCGTCGTTCGGAATTAATTTTAATTTTATATCCTTGATATTTTCCCGCAACAAATGGTAATCGGAGGTAAGCGGCGTAAGAGAGTAAGCGTCGCCCGCAAAAACAACCAGGCCAATGCGGTCGTGGGTGCGCCCCTGAATAAAATCTAAAGCTACTTCTTTCGCCGATTCGAGCCGGTTAGGTTTTAAATCCTGCAATTCCATTGAGCCGGAGGTATCCAGTACCAGCATAATATCAATACCTTCGGAATATTGGGTAACGCGTTCGTCGGTACGCTGTGGCCGGGCCAGCGCTATTAAAATCAGCACCAGGAAGAGAATAAAATACAGATCCGGCACAATTCTTAGTAAACTGCTCCAATGCCAGATTACTTCACCTTTAAAAAAAGCAACTTCCAGTTTTTTGCGCGATTGGCTCCGGATAAGCCACCGCAAAAGATACAAAAACGGTATAACTAAAATAAAATATAAAAATAAAGGCTCTTGCCAATCGAAAGACCGGAACGTACTGGCCCGGAACCAATCGAGGTTAAGCCAATTGAGCCAGGTTTTGAGCGATTGCGGCATTTTTAGTTTTATCTTTTATGTACTCGTACCGGCGGTCGGCAAAGTGGTGGAGCAGAAAAAAAGCAATAATGGTTTCAGAAGATTTATCCGAAACAATATTGCCGTAGATAGCTTTATCAAACAAGCGTAATGCTGTAGTTACATCTTCATCGTCGTTGTAAAAGGCGGCAATTTCTTTGGTGGTAAAGCTGTTGATGGCGTTACCCTCCAGGTTGGTTAAATAGTTTTTCCAAAGGGTAATGGCTTGTTCTACAATCGGCAACGATTCTGATTTATTAAACTTTTCGATATGGCCATTAAATTTATTTATAAAACTATTGTGTGTTTTCTGTAAAATATACAAACGGTACCGGATTATAATTTTTTTACCAAACAGCATCCAGATAAATACCAGTAACAAAACTACTATACCGGTACCAATAAGCCAATAAGCAAAGTTAAAGCGTTCCGGCACGGGCAATAGTTTAGTTTGAGCTTTTAAATCAGAAATATTTGCCTGCCCCGGTACCAGTTGTTTCAGGTAGATAACAGCCGGAGCCGAATTGATTTTTACGGTATCGGATTGGTGTAGCTTATAAACCGGCAGGCTTAAATATTGCGCCGGCGTAATTTTAAACGTGCGCAAGGTGTATACCACGCTATCCAGGCTTATTCCGTTGTGCGTGCGCGTAGCAAAATAGCTGCGGTTTATGTATTCAAACGGCGAAAAATCGTAAGTAGAATCCGGAAATATTACTTCTTCGGTGGCGGGGTGCTGGTAGTAAAAAGAAAAAAGCAGCGGCTGACCAATTTTTACCGAATCTGTTAAAAATTTTCCTTGCGGCTGGGTTGGGTTTGGGGCCTGGCTTTGCGCCGAAAACCCAACCAGAAGCAGGTAAAATATAGAAAAGAAATATTTAAGCACTTTTTCTTGATTTATTTCGGAGCCGGAAAAGGTTAATTAATTGCGGTACGTAGTCGTCGTTGGTATAAATGGTTAGGTAGTTGGCTTTATTTTTCCGGCATATTTTCATAATCTTTTCCTGGTTCAGTTCATTGGTAGCCTGGTAAGCTTCCTGAAATTGTGCCGAAGAGGTATTTACCCAGACCGTGCGGCCGGTTTCTTTATCGAGCAAAGGAATAATACCCATGGCTGGTAATTTTTTTTCCCGTTTATCCATCAGTTGTACCACCACCAAATCGTGCTTACGCGCCAGCATGCTCATTTCGCGTTCGTAATTTAAATCTATAAAATCTGAAATTAATAAAATTAAACTACGCCGTTTAACCAGGCTTAAAGCCGTTTTAATACCGGCGGCCAGATTGGTCTTACCCGAAACCGGATTTAATTCAAACATAGCCTTTATCAAAGAATAGGCGTGTTCTGTACCGCGGCCCGGCTTAATATATTTTTCACGCTGGTCGCTAATGCACAGCATGCCTATCTGGCTGGTTTGCCGGGCAGCGGCCAGCGCCAACACGCCGCAAATTTCTTTACCCACGTGTATTTTTTGTTGCCCGGTGGTGCCAATAGCCTGCGAGGCACTTACATCCAGAATTAAAAAAACCGATTGTTCTTTTTCTTCTTTGTAGGTTTTTACAAACGTGCCGTGGCCTTTCGCCGATACGTTCCAGTCAATAGCCCGTACATCATCGCCGTACTGGTAAGAACGCACATCGTCGAACTCCAGTCCGGTGCCTTTAAATACCGAATGAAAATCGCCGTGCATTTGGTCGTTAATAGCTTTGCGGATGCGGATTTCATATTTCTGCAATTTTTTAACTAACTCTTTCATAAAAGCGGGTAATCCGGCGTTATGTTTTAAAATTAAAAAGAAATAGATAAATTTCCTCCGTGAAAAATGCTTTCTTCCTGCTGCTGGCCAGCTTACTGTTTTATACTTGTACTTCGCCGCTTAGTCCGCCGCCACCCGATTTGCTGCCCAACCAGAAAATGGTTTCGATTTTAATAGACTTACACGTGGCCGAAGCCCAGGCAGAGCGTTTAGGTATTACAACCGATTCGGCGGCTATTTATTATAAAGATTTACAAAAAGCCGTTTTTAAAAAGCACAAATTAAAAGAAAAAGACTTTTATAAAAGCTACGACTATTATTTACGCAACGTAAGTGAGCTCGACAAAATATACGAAATAGTAATCGACAGCTTATCGGCCCGGGAAATAGGATTTGACAAGTCGAAAGATTCTTTAAAATTATCAGAATAGCCGGGCACCATTGGGTACTGGTTTTCCGGGTTGGGCCAGCACTACGTTACCGGCAGCATCCGGAAAACCGGTAATTAGTACCTCCGAAATAAAATTGGCAATTTGCTTAGGCTTAAAATTGGTAACACAAATTACCTGCTGCCCCAATAAACTTTCGGGCGTATAATTAGCGGTTAGCTGCGCGCTCGATTTTTTAATACCTAATTCCGGACCAAAATCAACTTTAACTTTATAAGCGGGTTTGCGGGCTTCGGCAAATATATTTACTTCCACAATAGTACCCACCCGAATTTCTACTTGCTCGAAATCTGCCCATTCAATATTATCCATCATTGTTTTACTTTTTTATTAACGGGCTTAAAATTAAAAGAAAGCTTTGTTTAAAAGTTACTTTTACCTTATCTGGTTTTGTGGTTTAGCTTTTCTCTCTTACATAATAGCCTTTAACCAACGGGTTATACCTGTTTTACCGGCAATAAATATTGATTCATGGTATATCAATTCCTGTTGGTTTTAAATTATCAGGCTGCTTATTTTATTATTTCTGATTAAAAACACTATTAGCCCTATTCTTAGCCTCATTAAATTGCCACAACGTTTATATACTTATTATCCGTATCAGGTAAATCTGGTATTACCTATTTAATGAGTATTACACAGTTTAAGGCAAATTTTAAAAGTTAATTGCTGTTGAAAAATAAACAATTCGCTTTCCTGCATACATAAACCTCACACTTAAGCTAAATAAAACATGAAGAATAACTCTGGAGAAACCCATTCTATTTGGATGCACGGGGTAGATATGCCCGCCACTACGGTGCTTAATACGAATATCAATTGCGATGTATGCGTGGTAGGAGCGGGCCTGGCCGGCATTACTACGGCTTATTTATTGGCCAAAGAAGGTAAATCGGTAGTAGTGTTAGAGTCTAAAGAAATTGGCAGCGGCGAAACCAGCCGTACCACCGCTCATTTATCCAACGTATTCGACGACCGCTACTACGTAGCCACTAAACTACACGGCGAGAAAAAGGCCCGCTTAATTGCCGAAAGCCACACCTTTGCCATTAAAAAGATTGAAGATATTGTAAACGACGAAAAGATTGACTGTGACTTTGAACGGGTAACCGGTTATTTATTTGCCCAGCCCAGCGATTCGGTAGAATATTTAGATCAGGAATTGGCTACTGCCCGCCAGCTGGGCTTTCACGACTTAACCATGTTGCAAAAGTGTCCGGTGTCTACTTTATCGGAGGGGCCATGCCTCAGCTTCCCGAACCAGGGAATTTTTCACCCAATGCGTTATTTGGCCGGCTTAAGTCAGGTAATCTTAGACCAGGAAAATTGCAGCATTTATACCCAAACGCACGTTGTAGAATTTACAAAACAAAACAATTTACACCAGGTTAAAACCAATGCGGGTTATGTGGTTACCGCCAACCACCTGGTAGTTGCCACCAACTCACCGGTAAACGATCGGGTTGCCATCCATACGAAACAAGCCCCTTACCGCACGTATGTAATTGGGGTAAAAATAATGCCCGATGCCGTTCCGAATGCTTTGTACTGGGATAATTCCGACCCTTATCATTACATCCGTTTGGTAAAAGACCGCCACCCCGACAGCTTAAATGCCGAACAGGATACGTATAATGTTATGATTGTGGGCGGCGAAGACCACAAAACAGGTCAGGAAGAAAGTGAGCAGGAGCGCCTGGCTTGCCTGGAAGAATGGGTCCGCGAAAAATTCCCGATGGCGGGCGATGTGGTGTACCGCTGGTCGGGGCAGGTAATGGAACCAACCGATTACGTGGGCTATATTGGCCGCAACCCCGGCGATGATACCGTATATATTGCTACCGGCGACTCAGGCCAGGGCATGACCCACGGAACCATTGCCGGTGTATTAATAACTGATTTAATTATGAACCGGCCCAACGCCTGGACTGATTTATACGACCCGGGCCGGATTGTGGTAAAATCGGCACCAGAGTTTTTAAAAGAAAACCTGAATGTTGCGGCGCAATACAAAGATTACGTTACGCCCGGCGAGGTTTCTGACGCCGGCGAAGTTGCGCCGGGTACCGGTAATGTGTTGCGCCGGGGTTTAGCCAAAGTAGCCGTTTACTGCGATTTGCAAGGCAATAAACACGAGATGTCGGCGGTTTGCCCGCACATGGGTTGTATTGTGCACTGGAACAACGTAGAAAAGTCTTGGGATTGTCCGTGCCACGGTTCGCGGTTCGATGCGACCGGTGAGGTACTTGCCGGTCCGGCGCTAACCGGGCTCAGCAAAGATATTAAGTAAGCTAAATTCAGCCTACCTATATAATAAGATGAGCGGCCGCTAAGTATTATTAAAAAAATACGTAGCGGCCGCTCATCTTATTATATAAATCTCTGAACTATAAAATATTTCTAAAGCGCGTGCAATTATTTCAAAGCAAAGGTCCGGTAGCTAAAAGCCTCTAATTTATCTAAGCGGCTGGAAATTAATTCGGCCCAGGCATTTTGTTTTTCGTCGAGTAAGCCGTGGTTGGTTTCCCGGTCGTACTGGTCTTGTTCTCTTTTCCATTCGTCGAACGCGTGTTGCACCAGCGCATCTAGTTTAACCCGGTTGTTGCCGCAGGTAGCTACGGTTTGGTTAAGTTTTTGCCGGAGCAGGCGGGCATGTATTTCGGTCAGGTCAAAATGCATTTGCTCGTGTTCTAATAACCTTTGTGAAGCCCGGTTTTTGGTCCAGGAGTCTTTCGTTACAAAAACACACTTCACATCAAAACGCATCAGGTTGTTTACACACTGGGCTTTTACGGCAATATTCGTAGAAGTCATGGCGTGCAACTCTTCGTCGGTATCCGCCTCCGATTTAAAGTCGTCCCAGGTCAGGCGACGATTTTCAACCCAAATAATACCTTCTTCTTCTCCGGCGTTAACGGTTGCAGCAGGTTGGGGGTTAGAATTGGTTAAAACAGGATTAATTAAGAGGAAGAGGAAAGACAAGAAATATAACAGCATGCAATCTTCACGGTTTCAGTTTTCGACACCTTAAGATAAAAAATAATTTATTTAGAAAAAATTATTTTATTAAACTAAGTTTCCGGAAACGGAAAAACAGCAATATAGCCGCTATCGTTAAACCAAACAGCAGGCCAATCCAAACGCCATTGGCGCCTAAGTTAAAATGGAAACCCAATACGTAGCCCAGGGGTAAAGCCACTACCCAGTAAGCTAGTAAAGAAACTAAACTCGGTACTTTAACATCTTCTAAACCCCGTAAAGCTCCTAAACCTACTACTTGCAAGCCATCGGAAAGCTGAAAAAAAGCGGCAATTAAAAGTAAGCCGCTGGCTATTTGAATCACTTCGGGGTCTTGTACATAAAACTGCGGAATGTAATATTTAAAAATAATAAGCAACAAGGCGGCAGTTCCCATAAATATACCCGTCATAAACATGCTGTTAAAACCGGCGGTGCGCATGCGTATTAAATCTCCCTGGCCAAGTAAATTACCTACCCGGATAGTAGCCGCCGCCGCAATACCACCTGCCATCATGTAAGTTACTGAGGCAATATTTATCGCAATTTGGTGGGCGGCCAGTTCTTTGGCACCTAACCAGCCAATCATTAAAGCCGAAAAACTAAAGGCCCCCACTTCAAAAATCATTTGCATGGAAATAGGCAAGCCTAGTTTTAAAATGCGGGTCATGTGGCGCATAGAAATAAATTTTTTTTGCCACCGCAGCCGGTAAGGTTTTAATAAATCTGATCGAAAAATGTAATAGGCCATTAAGAAGGCCATAATAATCCGGGAGATTAAGGTAGACCAGGCCGCCCCGTTTAAACCTAAGGCGGGGGCGCCCCACTTACCGTAAATGAGCACATAATTGCCTAAAATATTAAGTAAGTTGGCAATTACAGAAATATACATGGCTTGCCGGGTTAAAGAAAGCCCTTCGGCAAATTGCCGGAAACCCTGGAACACCATGAGCGGCACCATAGAAAAGCAAAGAATATGCAGGTAGGGCGTAGCTAAAACAACAACAGGCTGCGGTTGCTGCAAATAGGGCAGCAGTGGGGTAATTATATAACCTACCAGGTAAAGCAAAATGCCGGCGCCGCTACTTACCAATACACCGTTAATTAATATTAAAGAAATTCGTTTTTTGTCTTTACGGCCATTGGCACCAGCCACCAGCGGGGTTATACTAAACGACAGGCCAAGCCCGAATACCATTATAACGGTAAATAAGCTGTTGCCCAGCGAAGCGGCAGCCAGGGGCAGCGTACCAATCTGGCCCACCATTACGCTATCGGCTACGCTTACCATAATGTGGCCAAGCTGGCTTAATACAACCGGATAAGCAAGTAAAAAATTTTCGCGGAAATCTTCTTTGGAGCCAATCGAAAACATGGTACGGAATTATTTGGGGGCCGCAAAGGTAACACCTTTAATGCGAATGCTGCTAATTTTAATTAAATAAAACCGGCGGTGTTCAGCCCAAGTTATTCGCGTAAATAAATTTAGATAGGTAATTAAATAAGCTTAAAACTTGTTTCGTGTTTTCCTAAATGGACTAACCGCTGCCATTGCTGGTGCTATCACCACCAATCTTTTAGCTTTAGCCCGACTACTTGCCGGTGATAAAATGCGGCAAGGGCAAACGTTTATGGCATTTTCAAATACGAAACAGGTTCTTAATATAAGAGCATATTACTTTCTTAATGTCAGAATAGCTTCTTGCAAGCGACTCAAGGCTGTATTTAGCTTTTCGGCCGATAAGCCAAAAGAGAGCCGTGCAAAACCCGGTGCACCAAAACTTTCGCCGGGCAATATTTCTAATGCCTGTTTTTCTTTTAAATATTGGGTAAGCGCTGCCGTAGTCGCTACGGTTTGGTTTAAAACCGAGGTAAAATCCGGAAAAACAAAATAAGCGGCCTCCGGGGAGAAAACTGTTACCTGGTGTTGTTTTAAAAAATTTAGCATCAAATCCCGGCGCTCCTGCAATTCGGACAACATAGGCGGCAATACGGTTTCTAAATTATCGAGCGTAGCTTGCGCAGCATCCTGGACAAACTCACTTACGCCGGCCACTGTGGCTTGCTGAAACTGCAGGCTTTCTTTGAACAAGGCTTCTGGCATAATAATATACCCAATTCGCCAACCCGACATGGCAAATGCTTTGGAAAAACCATTTACCACAATATACCGGCCGAAGGGGTCCGGGAACTCGGTAAGCGAAGGAACCGGCTGGGTATAAGTTACTAATCCGTAAATTTCATCGGAAAGGAAATAAATTTTAGGATGATGCGCCAGAACTTGCAGCAGCGCCTCTATTTCGGTTTTCTGGTAAATGCGGCCCGTTGGGTTACACGGATTGCTCAGGAGTACCATCCGGGTTTTAGGTGTAATCAGTTTTTCTAAATCGGTGGGCCGCAAGGTATAATTGTTCTCCGGCGAGGTAGGCCAGAAAACCAGTTTGGCCTGTACTACTTCTAAAACTTGTTGTAGGCCAAACCAATTGGGTACCGGTATAATTACCTCGTCGCCGGGCTTAAGAACCGTGGTTAAAATATTAAAAAGTGCTTGTTTAGTACCGGCAGTAATTAAAATATGATCAGGATTTACATTGGTCTGGTTTATTTTCTGGTAACGTCGGGCAATGGCCTGCCGCAAAGTTGATGTGCCTTCGGTAGCACCGTAAAAAGTTTTGTTGTTCTGAATAGCTTTAATGGCCGCTTCGCTGGCCAGTGCTGGCGTATTAAAATAAGTCGACCCGGAAGCCAGGCTAATATTTTCCATTTAGTTTATACTACATCAAATAAAACATCGGCAAAATAATGTTTATCATCGGTAAAAACCTTATTTATTTTTAAACCGGCTGTTTGGGCCAGCTCTTTTATTTCGGTCAGGTTAAATTTATGCGATGTTTCGGTATGGATGGGCTCCCAGGCTGCAAAAGCTATTTCGGTTTGTAAATCAGCTAAAAACACCTTTTGCTTCTGGGTACTGATTAAGTAACTTTTCATGTCGCCGGTAATGGGGTTGTACTCCGCAAAATGGGTAAACTGGCCGGGATTAAAGTTGCCGTTAAATTCCTGATTGATGCGGTGCAGCAGGTTAAAATTAAAAGCGGCCGTAGTACCGGAGGCATCGTCGTAAGCTTGCCGGATCAGGCGCGGATCTTTCCGGATATCGAAACCAATTAAAACCTGATCGGTGGGTTGGAGATAACGCCGGAGTTTACGGGCAAATACCCGGATAGCCGGCGGGTCGAAATTGCCAATATTAGACCCTAAAAATAAAACTACTTTCCGTTCGGGATTATGCTTTTGTAAATATTTAAGGGCGGCAAAATATTCCGAAGAGACCGTTTGGATCTGGATGGCTGGTAATTTGGCGGTTAAAGTTTCGGAAAGTTGGTGTAAGGCATCGGCCGAAATATCTACCGGAATATATTTAAAGGCATAGGCTTGTTTTTGCAGTTCTTGGAGCAATATTTTGGTTTTGGCAGCATCGCCGGCACCTAAATCAACCAAATTAAAAAAGCCCTGTGAATTGCCTAAATTTGCGATAATCTCCTGGCGCTGGGTTTGGAAAATTTGGGTTTCGGTCCGGGTAAGGTAATACTCAGGCAACTCCATTATTTTCTGAAAAAGTTTGCTGCCGGTTCCGTCGTAAAAATATTTAGATGAAAGCTTTTTGGGTTGATTATGCAAGCCGGTTATAATATCAGCGGCAAATTTTTCTCGATCCGACGATTCGGTGCGGGTATAAACCATGGAGTTGTGTAATATTATATGCGTTAGTTATTTGCCAACCGGATACCGGTAAATTGCCAGCGTTTATCCGGGTGAAAAAAGTTACGGTAAGTGGTCCGGATGTGGCTAATGGGCGTGGCACAGGAACCACCCCGCAAAACCATTTGGTTAATCATAAATTTGCCGTTGTATTCGCCCAGGGCACCGGGTGCCGTTTTAAAGCCTGGGTAAGGAGTGTAGGCGCTGTAAGTCCATTCCCAAACCTCACCCAATAACTGGTGGCATATAGTAGCGTCCTGACTAAAGACCGGCTGCGGATCATAGATTTCTGCTTCTAAAAAACTACGATCGTTCAGTTGGGGTTTAAAAACCTGCGTTGCCGCTTCCCATTCTATTTCGGTAAGTAACCGTTTACCCGCCCACTGGGCGTAAGCGGCTGCTTCGTAAAAACTTACGTGGCAGACCGGTGCCTGTAGGTTTAAGGGTTCTAAGCCGTGTAAAGTATAGCGATACCACTTATTTTCTTGTTTAACCCAATACAACGGAGCTTCCCAGTTAAGTTGCTTGGCCAATTCAAAACCTTCGCCTAACCAGTACCGGAAATCCGTATAGCCGCCATCTTCGATAAAAGCCAGGTATTCGGCGTTGGTTACTAAACGATTTTGCACCTGGTAAGCCGGTAACCAAACGGGGTGGGCTTGCAATTCATTATCAAAACAAAAACCAGAACCCGCAAAACCAATATCGTAAAAACCGGCCGGTACTTCTAAAAAGGTTAAAGGTGGTATTGCCGCTTTAGCCAGAGGTGGCTTGGGCGGCGCGTAAGCCGGCAACAAAGGATTGGTGCTTAATATATATTTAATATCGGTTATCAGCAGTTCCTGGTGTTGCTGCTCGTGCTGTAAACCTAATTCTAATACCGGCCATATTTGTTCCGTAATCAGCTCCGGAAAATCCTGGAGCAGGCGCTGCATATTTTCGTTTACATACTGACGGTACAGATATATTTCGGTTAAAGGCGGCCGCGTTAAGGTACCGCGCTGGTCGCGCATAACCCGGCTACCCACTGCATTGTAATAAGAATTAAACAAAAAGCTGAAATGCGCATTATACACCTGGTAATGCGGTAAATAGGCACTGAGCACAAACGTCTCGA
>NZ_JBMQUD010000013.1:0-19355 GCF_057359045.1 Adhaeribacter sp. | reverse complement strand
GTCGACTTTTAGTTTTCTGAAGGCTAAGCCATTGTTGTTGTGCTGCCATTGCGCTAATTCCTGACTTTCGGCTGCGGTCATTTGCTGGGGAGATATTTTGCCCCAGATGGCATAATTCCAAAGGTATAAAAGATTGCCGTTTTGGTTGGCCGGAAAATCGGTGCTAACAAAAGCGTTATAATCCTTAACGGTATATTTTCTACCGTTGGGCGTTAAGGTAAAGTAAACAAAACCTTTCGGGAAATTATCGTGCTTTGATGCAATCTTGAAAGCCTGAAAAATACCCGATTTAGTTTTTTGTATACCAATGGTAATGGTGCTATCCGGATTGGTATAAATGCCTTCAACGGGTGCTAATTTATTTTTAATATTTTTATCCTGAAAATAAGCATCGGCATTAGGAATAACTAAACTGTCATAGTCCTGCTCGTTTCTATACGCCAGCAAAAAATGTTTATCGTCAAAGAACCTGATATAATCCCGAATAAGATAGTAGCACTTTTTGGGCTCATTTATGCCGGCGGCTTTTTGTTTTAGTTTTTGTACCAGAAGATTATATTCTTTCGTTGTTTTTGCGGTTACCTTAGCCGGGTAGCCCGCGTAATTTTCTTCTGTTTTCCGAACGGTGGTATTTAAATTATCAGAACAGTTGCAGGTGTTTGCTTGTCCGTATCCGATAAGTAGTTGAAAGCAGAATAAGGTTGTAAGCGCTAGCCGATTGATGCTACTTTGCATAGTTTAAGTTTAACGAGGTAAGGCTGATTAATTAGGATAAAGACTTAATAAGGTCTGCTCCTGATATTTATACACCCTTACTGCCCGTAAAATATTCAGGTAATAAGGGTGTATGCGTACGCTTTAAAAACTTAAATATAGCAGGTTTAGGCAAAGTACCTCCGGCGAAACTAATTTTTTAACTTACAGCAGCAATAAACCTTTTTCCCGCAGCAACAGCCACTCCGGCGAAATCAGGAACTGCGAAAACGGCATGCCTGCCTCCGCCGGAAAACTATCTTCCAAATCTTTCAGCAATAACTTTGTTTCATAGTTATGGTGAAGCTGGGTGAGCGTTTGCCGGAGCCAGTTGCCAATTATGGAGTTGGTTTTTAGCTGAAAATCTTCGGCTTTTTCGTAAAAAGTTAGTACCGCGCGGGTAATATTTTTGCCTTTTTTCGTAACGGTAATTTCTTCTAATTCCGGTACATTGCCTAACCAGAAAACCCGCAGGTTACGTTTTTCACTGTCGGGTTTGGGAGGTGTATTAATGGCTTGGGCAATGAGGTGGCGCGGGTGCGAGGGGCGCGGCACTTTTGCATCGAACCAGAACTGCAGCGGTTCTTCCAGCCCAATGCCATGCATGTAATTATAAATAGATTTAGATAAGCCCTGGGCAAAAAGTTCGTGGTCGGCGCCTTGTGGATCATCGTGCCAAAGGTCGTTATCGGCAAAGTTACCGGCCGGCGGACCTACTTTTACCACGCCGTATTTTTCCGGATTTTTACCTACGGGGCTATGCGCCGTCATGGAAAAGCGGTGCCAGAAGCCCGATTGAATAATGTTTTGCTTAAATAATTGCCGCACTACTTCCAAGGAATCGATGGTTTCCTGGGCGGTTTGGGTGGGGAAGCCGTACATGAGGTAAGCGTGCACCATAATGCCGGCGTTAGTAAAGCCTTCGGTCACACGGGCCACCTGGGCAATGGTAACGCCTTTTTCCATTTTGGCCAGTAACCGGTCCGAAGCAACTTCTAAACCACCCGAAACCGCAATGCACCCCGAAGCCGCCAGTAAGCGACAAATATCGGGCGTAAAAGTTTTCTCGAACCGAATATTGCCCCACCAGGTAATTTTTACGTGGCGGCGCAATAATTCAATGGCTAAATCCCGGAGGGCGAGTGGGGGAGCCGCCTCATCTACAAAATGAAACCCGGTTTGGCCCGTTTGGGCCACAATTTCTTCAATGCGGTCAACCAGTAAAGTAGCCGGGGCGGTTTCGTAGCGCGAGATATAATCTAGCGTGATGTCGCAGAAAGAACAGCGTTTCCAGTAACAGCCGTGGGCTACGGTTAGTTTGTTCCAGCGGCCGTCGCTCCAGAGCCGGTGCATGGGGTTGGTTACTTCAATTACCGATAAATATTCGGTTAAGGGCAAATCGCTGTAGTCGGGGGTGCCTACTTCAGTATGCGGAATATTAGCATCAGGGCAATTATTCTGGTAAACTACCTGGCTATTTTGCAGCATAAAAGTGCGCTGTAACTGTTCGGCCGGACGCAGGTTTTGCCAATATTCCAGAATCTTCAGCCACGGACCTTCGCCATCATCTAAAGTAACAAAATCAATATAATTAAATAAGCGAGCTTCTTTTAAACTGCGCAGTTCGGTATTGGGGTAACCACCGCCCATTAAAGTTTTAACTGCTGGGTATTGAGCCTTAGCAAATTGGGCCAACCGCAAAGCTCCGTATAAATTACCCGGAAACGGCACCGAAAAACCAATTAAATCGGGTTGTACAGCAGCTAATTTTTCGGCCATTAATTCCAGTAACATTTGGTCAACCAGGTTGGGAGCGTCTTGCAAAGCTGTGGCTAAAGGCTCGAAAGAGGTGGCCGATAAAGCTAGTTTTTCGGCGTAGCGGCTGAAGCCAAAGTAGGGGCAAACGGTTTCTTTAATTAAATCGGCTAAGTCTTCTAAATAAAGCGTAGCCAGATGCCGGGCGCGGTCGGTTATGCCCATGTTGCCAAAGGCGTATTCTAAATCGGCTATTTGGTCGAAACGCGAAGCTTCGGGCAAAAAACCGCTGTAGCAGATTTGCTGGGCAAGCGTATTGTCTTTGTTCTGCAAAAACCGGATTACCGGCTCAATGGTTTGGAGGTAATAAGGCCGCAGCCGTAATATGCGTTTGCTGTTTAGCGAAATATTGCCGGTGGCCTGACTGGCCGCATCAAAAATACGGGTAAGACCTTGGTGGGAAAACATTTTTAAAACCAACTCAATCCCGAAATCGGCCTGGTAAACCGTATAACCTTGCTTGCCCAGAAAACCTTTTAGGTAAGCGGTAGCCGGGTAAGGCGTGTTGAGCTGCGTAAGCGGCGGGGTAATAAGCAGAATAACCGGTGTTTTCAAAAGAATAATATTGGCCTTGGGTATAGAACAACCGGTGTTTACCGGAAGTTTATTCCGGCTCAAATTTAACCTAAATTATTTAAGAGATATAATTAGCGAGTTCTCTAAACCGGCAAAGCAAAGCCACCCAATTTAAAGCAGTTTCTTAAGTTGTGATTCTGGCAATTAGCTAAACGCCTGAAAATACCGTTTATACCCATTGCTTTATGTAGGCAGTAATTTTACACCTTAAAATACAAGTTAAAGCAAGCGTTTAAAATTTTAATTAGACTTAATAGATATTTTTATGTGTTCGAACACAATTGTATTATAAAATAAGGTGTTCGAGCACAAATTTTATTTTATTTATTTGTTTATTATTTGATAATTTTTAAATTTGTTTTTACGGCAGTTCTATAAAATAGAAATAAGAATAAGGGAGCCCCACTGTCTTGTTTGGTTTGGGCAATTATTTCTTTAATTATTAAATAATTGCCTTAACTGTCTAAAGTAAATTTCTGAATTGTAATTATATAAATTTATAATTAGCGCAAAAACATCAGGAGTACCTCTCAGCGTTGGCCAAATAAGGAAGAAGAGAGAGGTTTATAGCATATACTAAATAGTTTTACTGTATTTTCTAACGCTTTTATTCTTGAACTTAACCAAGAATGAATATTGGCGAAGCTTTTTCAAAAATAAAAAAGCTTCCGGTGTTTTATTAAATAATATTACCCATTTGCAGTATTATTCATAACCATGTATGTCTTTAATTCTAACCCCGACTTCTATGTTAAAGAAAATTACGCCGTTTTATTTTAAAGCATTTCTGCTTTATAGCTCCGTTGCCGTCTGTTTTACGCCGGATAAAGCCTGGGCCGGAAGCAAAGAAAATTTATTACTACTGCAGTCTGCGCCGGGTTTGCCGGTAAAGGGTAAAATTGTAGATGCCCGCGGCGAATCGTTGGTAGGCGTAACTGTTATGGTAGAAGGAACTACCATTGGTGCCCAAACAGATGCACAGGGGAATTTTGTTCTGAATGCGCGTACTCCCAACGATGTGCTAGTAGCCAGTTTTATTGGTTTTAAATCAATAAAAGTGCCTTTACAGGGTAAAAAAAATGTTACCATTACCCTAGAAGAAGATGTATCCAAGCTAGATGAAGTGGTGGTGGTAGGCTATTCCAGCCGGTCACAATCGGAGTTGGTAAGTTCGGTTTCGGTGGTAAAAGGCAATGAGTTACGTGATGTTACCAGCAACAATACGGCTAACCTGTTGCAGGGCAAAGCCGCCGGGGTAGTGGTTTCTAACAGCAGTGGCCAGCCGGGGAGTTCGCCTACGGTGCGCATCAGGGGTACGGGTTCCATATCGGCCGGGGCCGAACCTTTATACGTGGTAGACGGAGTAATTGGCGGTACCGCTAACCCTACCGATATTGAAAGTATTTCGGTGTTAAAAGATGCCGCCGCTACGGGTTTGTACGGTTCGCGCGCCGCCAACGGCGTAATTGTAATTACCACCAAAAGCGGTAAAGCCGGTAAAACCAAAGTAAGTTATAGTGGTACTACCGGCGTGGCCCGGGCTACCAATGGCCGGTTTGAGTTAATGAACGGGCAAGAGCTGTACGACTTTACCAATACCATGTACCAGAACGATTATACGGGTAAGCGCAATACCTACATTGCCGAATTAACCCGTACCACTCCCAACCCGTCGGAAAGCCAGATAAATAATTATTTAACTTCTAAAGGCCTGGCTTTAAATTATAATGATTACGTAAAAGGTATTTTGCCCGCCACTCCGGGCAATACCAACTGGCAGGATTTGGCCTTCCGTACAGCTACTACCAACAACCACCAGGTTGCCCTTTCGGGCGGTACCGAAAAAACCAGGTTTTACATTGGCGGTAACTACTACCAGGAACAAGGCACCCTCATTAATACTGATTTTGAGCAAACCAACTTCCGGGTTAATTTAGACCACAACATCAACCCGAAACTAAAATTAACTACCCGGGTAAATGCGCAGTTTTCTAACCGCAGCAACGACCCCAGCGATGCCATTGTAGATTCTTACATCAACATGCCCTGGGATAATCCTTTTAACACCGACGGTTCTGTAAAATACGTAGCTTCGAATACCGAAGGTTGGTTTGGCCGCGACCGGAATAATTTTTTATATGTTAGCCAATACAATTATAACCGGCAACGTTCGCAATCGCTTACCGGCGATTTAAAGCTGGAATATAATATTTTTGACTGGCTCACTTTTTCTACAACCAACCGCTATTCCACCAGCAACTCCCGCTCCGAGTACAACAGCGATTCGCGTACGCCCAACGGCCAATCGGTTAAAGGTGAATTAAGCAACACGTACGGGTATAGCAATAGCTTTTTAACTTCTAACCTTTTAATTCTGGAGAAAGCCTTGGGGCAACATACCCTGCGGGGTATATTAGGTGCCGAATCTCAGACGAATTATTCTGATGGCATGAATGCTACCGGCCAGGGAATCTTTCCGGATTTACAAACTTTGAGTTCGGCGGCTACGCCCCGGGCTTTGGGCGGGTACAAACAAAAAAATAATTTTGTTTCGGGATTTGTAAACGTAGACTATGATTTTAACAGCCGGTATTTTGCTACGGTTTCTTTCCGGCGCGATGGATCTTCCCGGTTTGGCCGCGATAACCGCTACGGCAACTTTTATTCTTTTGGCGGCGCCTGGGCTATTTCTAACGAAGCGTTTTTCCAGGGTTTAACCAACACCGTGCACTTGTTTAAAATCCGGAGCAGTTACGGTACCACCGGTAATGCCAATATCGATGATTTTGCCGCCCAGGATTTATACCAGTTTAACGTGCAGTATGCCGGGCAGCCCGGCGGTTTTCCGCGCCGCTTAGCCAACCCCAACCTAACCTGGGAAAAAGCGCATACTTACGATGTAGGCGTAAATATTGGCTTATTTAACCGCATAGACCTGGCCGTAGATGTTTATACCAAACGCAATAACAATATTTTGCAGGATGTGCCGCTTTCTTCGGCTACCGGTTTTTATTTCCAAACCCAGAATATTGGTGCCGTCCGGAATAAAGGTATTGATATTGAGTTGAGTACCCAGAATATTAAACAAGGCCTTACCTGGGAAACCGACCTGAATTTTAGCTTAAACCGGAATAAAGTTTTAGAATTATATGGTGGCCAGCCCATTGAAAGAGGCAACCAGCGCATAGAAGTAGGCCGCCCAATTGGCTCCTGGTTTATGCGGGAATGGGTGGGCGTAGACCCGGTAAACGGCAATCCGCTGTGGTTACTTCGGGAAACCGACCCCAACAACGGCGTAAAAGAAAGCAACACTACTGCCTATAACAGTGCTACCCGGGTATATACCGGCATTGCCAATCCTAAATTTAGCGGCGGTATACGCAACACCTTTGCGTACCAGGGCTTTACTTTAGCAGGTTTTATGAGCTTTGTGTACGGCAATAAAGTATACAACGCCAACCGCGAAATATTTGATGCCGATGGTGCTTATCCTACTTATAACAGCATGCGGATGATAGATGGCTGGAACCGTTGGGGAAAAGAAGGCGATAACGCTACGCACCCCAAAGCAGTACTGGGCGGTAACAATGCCTCTAACAAACCTTCTTCGCGGTTTCTGGAAGATGGCAGCTACCTGCGTTTAAGAAACGTTACCCTTTCTTACGACCTGCCTACCGCTTTTCTGAGCAAATATAAAGTTGGGGCTATGCGGGTGTTCCTGAGCGGCGATAATTTGTTTACCTGGACCAAATTCTCGGGTATGGACCCGGAAGTAGACCTGGAAAGCGGTACCGCCAACGGCAAATACCCCATCAGTAAAAAATATTTATTTGGTGTAAACTTTGATTTTTAATTCTAATTCTGCTTAAAGATGAGACCTGCTACTTATAATAAATATATTTTCCTGTTTTCGCTGGGGGGCGCTTTACTGAGTGGTTGTGCAAAACAACTGGATATTAAACCCTATGATGGCCTGACCATACAACAGACCATTAGTACGCCCGAAGGATTGAAGGCCGCCACTATTGGCAATTATACCTATATAAAAGATGCCTATTATGTCCGGAACTACCACATCATGGCCGAATACCCCAGCGATAATGTTTCGTTGAGCGGTACCACGGCCGATCCTTTGTTCTATGCCTATAATTACCGGCACCTGAAAACCATGGATGTGACCACCAACTTTTTCCGGAAAGCTTACCAGGCCATTTATGGTACCAACGTAGTAATCGAAAATCAAAAAGAAGGGCAGTCGCCGGAACTGGACCAGATTTTAGGCGAAAATTATTATTTGCGGGCTATGGTGCATTTTGACCTGGTAAACCTTTTTGGCCGCCCCTATGCCCAGGACAACGGCGCCTCGCCGGGCATTATGATCCGGACCAACACCAATTTAAACGATTTGCCGGCCCGGAGCAGCGTTAAAGAAGTGTACGATTTGGTTGTGAGCGATCTCCAAAAAGCCGCCAGCTTAATGCAAAGCGAGAAAAACAGCAGCTTTGCTTCTAAAGAAGTAGCCAATGCTTTGCTGGCGCGGGTTTACCTCTACATGGAACAAAACGATAAGGCCATTGAGTACGCAAATAAAATTATTAATTCCGGACGTTATAGCCTGGTTTCTACGGCCGACTTGCCTAAATATTTTACGTTTTCGAACGAAGCGAACAAAGAAACCATTTTTGCCATTCGGCACACCCTGCAAGACGACCGCGAGTGGGGTGCCATTGGGTCGATGTATTTGAGCGATGGCAAAGGTTGGGGTGAAATGTACGCTTCGGAAAGTTACCGGAATCTGGTAAATAAATTTGCGGCCGATAAGCGGCGCGAGTTTGTGGTACCGGTTTACGAAAAAAATGCCGATGGTACCGTTAGAACCGATGCCGGTGGTAACCCGGTTTTAGCCCGCAGAAACGGCTATGCCAAATATTATATTACCAAATATTCTTACCAGGAGGGAGCCGTTACGCTTAGTTCGCCGGTCTATTTACGCCTGGCCGAAATGTACCTGACCCGGGCCGAAGCCAATGCCAAGTTAGGTAATACCGAGGCGGCTCTGGCCGACGTAAATTTCATCCGGACGCGGGCGGGCTTATCGGGCAATGCGCTTTTTAGTGCGGGTAACATGATGGGCTACACCAGCGTGCTGGACGTAGTGTTAGACGAGCGCCGCCTGGAATTTGCCTTTGAATCTTTGCGCAAGTTTGATGTTTTCCGGAACAAACGTACCATGGTACGCAACTACCCCGGCACTCATATTCTTTCGGGACAAACTACCCAGGAAATTCCTTACACCGATAGCCGCGTGGTATTTTACATTCCGGAAGCAGAAATAGTATTAAATCCAAAGCAAACCCAGAACCCCGATTAAGGCTAAGGTAAGTGCTGGCCGGAGCTTGCTTATACCGGGTAAGCTCCGGCCGGTAAACGGCTTTTTACTACTTACATATTTGCCCCAATATTTACCCAAAAGGTTAATCTGAAATTTGCATTGCCCAAACAGGGCTTAGGCAGGTTTATACACCCAGAGAACTTTAAACTTATTAAAATATTGGTTTTGAGGCAGAATAATAGAAGTTTCTGCTGGTTTATCTCCGCAATTTTTGCTTTTTTAAGGCATCGCCAAAATAAAATTATTCTTTTATGCAAACAGTAACGGCACCCGTAGCAGATGCGCCCATTGTAAATACCGCCACCGTTAGCCGCCGGATTGCTTCCGTGGATGTATACCGCGGTTTTGTGATGTTGCTCATGATGGCCGAAGTGCTTTCTTTTAGCCGGGTTTCAGAAGCTTTGCCCAATAGTAAATTCTGGGAATATTTAAGTTTTCACCAGAGCCACGTGCCCTGGGTTGGTTGCTCGCTGCACGATTTAATTCAGCCTTCTTTTTCTTTCTTGGTGGGCGTAGCGCTGCCTTTTTCGTTGGGTAGCCGTTTGGCCAAAGGCGCTACTTTTGGGGCTTTGCTGTGGCATACCCTGGTGCGGTCGCTCATTTTAATATTGCTGGGAATATTTCTGCGATCGATGCACTCCGAGCAAACCTATTTTACTTTTGAAGATACCCTTACCCAAATTGGCTTAGGCTACACTTTTTTGTTTTTGCTGGGTTTTTATTCCCAAAAGGTACAAATAGGGGCTTTAGCTTTGCTCTTAATCGGGTATTGGGCAGCTTTTGCTTTTTATCCGTTGCCCGGCACAGGCTTCGATTATACCTTGGCGGGCATTACACCAGATTGGGAGCATAACTTGCAGGGCTTTGCGGCCCACTGGAACAAAAACACCAACTTTGCCTGGAGTTTCGACCGTTGGTTTCTGAATTTATTTCCGCGGGAAAATACTTTTACGCACAACGGCGGCGGTTACTCTACGCTCAGCTTTATTCCTACTTTGGGCACCATGATTTTGGGTTTACTGGCCGGTAATATTTTAAAAGCAACCACAGTTCCGGCTCAAAAAGTAAAGCTTTTTGTTATTACCGGGGCACTGCTGTTGGTGGGCGGCGTAATATTGCATGTAACCGGTATTAACCCCATTGTAAAACGCATCTGGACACCGGCTTGGGTATTATTTAGCGGAGGCTGGTGCTTCTTGTTTTTAGCTTTTTTTTACGGCGTAATCGATGTGAAGAATCACAAAAAGTGGGCTTTCTTTTTAATGGTTATTGGCATGAACTCCATTGCCGCTTATATTCTCGCCGATGGGTTCGGGCCGTTTATAGGCCAATCTTTAGCCATTCATTTAGGCCAGGATTACAACCAAATATTTGGTTTGCCTTACGCCACATTGGTAAAAGGTACCCTGGTGTTACTCATAGAATGTTGGGTTTTGTACTGGATGTACAAGAATAAAATATTTATTAAAATATAGGTTAAACGTAAGCCTGGTATTTTCTGTCGGTTTTGCCTTTTGTAAAGGTTGTCCAATCTGCCAGCTCCTGGCTAGGCGCTAAATTCAGGTAAATAAATTTATTCTCCATTAAATAAAAACAGCACCGGTTTATGACATCTGTTACCCGCAAGTCTAGCTTAGTTTTAGTTATTTGTTCTCTTTTATTTTCGTTGCCTAACTGTTCGCAAAAGAAAACGCCGGCTGTAACCACGGCAGCACAAACCAGCACCGCAACACCTGTCGCCGAATATTATACCCTGGCTGATTTTGCTACAATTAAAAAAGTAGATGCCCATTTTCATATCCGGCGCGACGATGCCGCCGCTATTGAACAAGCCCAGGCCGATAATTTTAGATTGGTAAATATTAATGTAAATGCAACGTTACAGGATGCTATTGCGCCACAACGCGACTTAGCGGTAAAGTACTTGCGGGCTTACCCCGAACAGGTAAGTTTTGTAACCACTATTCCAATAAAAAACTTTAACCAACCCAATTGGGAAAAAGAAGCCATTGCGTATTTAAAAGATTCATTTGCCAAAGGAGCCATTGGGGTTAAAACCTGGAAAAACATAGGCATGGAACTGAAAGACAAAGACGGCAAGTTTGTCATGATCGATAATCCAAAATTTGATCCGGTACTGGATTTTATCGCCCAAAACCAGGCTACTTTATTCAGCCACCAGGGCGAACCCAAAAACTGCTGGCTGCCGGTAGCCGAAATGACGGTAGAGGGAGATAAAAATTACTTTACCGAAAATCCGCAGTACCACATGTACAAACACCCGGAGTATCCGTCTTATACAGACCAGATTAATGCCCGCGATAATATGCTGGCCAAACACCCCAACTTAAAAGTGGTAAGTGTGCATTTAGCCAGTTTGGAATGGAACGTAGACGAAATAGCCAAACGCCTGGATAAGTACCCGCATTTGGCCGTAGATATGGCTGCCCGCATTGCCCACCTGCAGCACCAGGCCGCTACCGACTGGCAAAAAGTACACGATTTTTTTATAAAGTACCAGGACCGAATCTTGTACGGCACCGATATTATTGTGCGGGCTGGCGAAAACAATACGGCGACTGCAGTAAAAGCCGATATGCACAACACCTGGCTAAACGACTGGAAATTCCTGACCACCGACGAGCAACTACGCAACAGCAGTAATACTACTTACCAAGGATTAAAGCTGCCGCGCCAGGTAGTAGATAAAATTTATTACCAGAATGCCCTTAAGTGGGTACCCGGTATGGCTAAACCCCAGAAAGCTTCTTAACTGCCCGCGCAGATATTAAAAGAACAAAGTTGTAAATGGCTAAAGCTGTGGGCTTATAGTAAGCAATGCTGGTACCAGCAGGTGTTTAGATTATAATAAAGGTAGTAAAATCCGTATGCATAAAGTAGCCTCCATATTTCTGGTAAAAATTATTCTGTTTACCGGGTTTATGCTTTTAATTTCCTGTACGGTAACTAAAAAAGCAGCGATAAATTATTACACTGTCGAGGATTTTAATAAAATTCAAAAAATTGACGCCCACGTTCATTTAAGTACCAGCGATACCACCATTATCAGTCAGGCCAAAAAAGATAATTTTCATTTATTAACGGTAAATGTAGATGGTCCTACGCTGGCGCAGCAACGGACTTTGGCCATGCAGCACGTACAAGCTTTTCCGGAACAGGTAGCGTTTGCCTGCAGCTTTACCGTTAAAAACTGGACCGACCCAGACTGGCAGCAGCAAACCATTGCGTACTTAAAAAATGCTTTTGCGCAGGGCGCCATTGCGGTTAAAGTCTGGAAAGGGATTGGCATGGAGCTGAAAGACCCGGACGGTAAATTTGTAATGATTGATGACCCGCGCTTTGACCCGGTTTTCGATTTTCTGGCGCAGCATCATATTCCGTTAATTGGCCATTTGGGCGAGCCTAAAAACAGTTGGCTGCCTTTAGACCAAATGACTGTAGAAACGCCAAAACGGTACTTCAGCAAAAATCCGCAACACCACATGTACCTGCATCCGGAGTACCCCTCTTACGAAACGCACATGCAAGCCCGCGACCGCATGGTAGCCAAGCACCCCAATTTAAGATTTATTGGGGCGCATTTAGCCAGCTTGGAGTGGAGCGTAGACGAAATTGCCAAACGTTTAGATAAATTCCCCAACATGGCGGTAGATATGGCCTCGCGGGTGGTTTACCTGGAACACCAAGCCGTTACCGACTGGCAAAAGGTGCGCGATTTTTTAATAAAATACCAGGACCGGCTTTTATACGCTACCGACCAGGGCACCTATGCCGCTGATACCCGCCCGGCCGCTGAGGTTAACCGGGACTTGCACGGCGTTTGGCTGCACGACTGGACCTTTTTTACCTCAGATGAATTAATGACTAACCGCAACGTGAAAGGCCAATTTAAAGGCATGCATTTACCCCGCGAAGTAATAGACAAAATATACCGCACCAATGCCCAAAAATGGCTGCCCGGCATTACTAAACCTGATAAATGACACCATCTATTTAGCTTATTTATGAAAGTATTTTTACTTAAAGTTGGTGGTTGCAAGATATGGGCAACCGCTTGCGTACTGGTTCTGTTTTTTGCTTCTAACCTCTGGGCCCAGGAAAAAGCTAGTTTAAAATTACTCGATTGGCGACCCCGAAGCGAATTAGTAGTGCCCCAAACCGAGATTACCAAACCCAAATTCCCGGTAATAGATATTCATAACCACTTGGGTAATTTAGATAAAACCGAAACTTTTCTGCGGGAAATGGACCAGGCCGGGGTAACTGCTGTAGCCAGTATGGACGGGCACTCAAAAGACGACTTTTATAAACAGCATTTAAAAAAGTCGGCGGTTGCCAAAGACCGTTTTCTGGTATTTTTTGCACCCGAGTGGGAACGGATTGATGAGCCTAACTTTGGGCAAAAAGAAGCCAAACGTTTGGAAGAAGCCGTTAAAATGGGCGCGCGTGGCGTAAAGGTTTACAAACGTTTGGGCTTGTCGGTAAAAGATAAAACCGGCAAAACAGTACCCGTAGACGACCCGCGCTTAGATCCCATTTGGGCAAAATGCGGCGAATTGAAAATTCCGGTTTTAATGCACGTATCCGACCCAGTTGCTTTTTTCAAACCCATCGACCAGTACAACGAACGCTACGACGAATTGGCGGCACACCCTGAATGGGGCTATTACGGCAAAAATTTTCCGACTAAGGAAGAAATTCTGGGCCAACGCAACCGGGTGCTGGCCCGGCATTCCAAAACCATTTTTATTGGCGCGCACGTAGCTAATCTGCCCGAAAACCTGGGCGTTGTATCGGAGTGGCTCGATGAATATCCAAATTTATACGTCGAGATAGGTGCCCGCATTAGTGAGTTAGGCCGGCAACCCAATACTGCCCGCAAATTTATGGTTAAATACCAGGACCGGGTTTTATTTGGCACCGATACCCAACCCAATGCCAATGCTTACCGGATTTACTACCGTTTCCTGGAAACTGCCGATGAATATTTTGACCCGGCGGGTGGGCACCACCTGCAAGGCCGCTGGATGATTTACGGCTTACAATTGCCCGATGAGGTGCTGGAAAAAATCTACAACAAGAACGCTCAGAAAATATTAAGCGCCGCAGCGAGCAAAACCAAATGAGGTACTTCCGACAAATATTAAAATTCTTGCTTTTAGGTGTAACAATAGCTTGCTTGTGGCCCATTAAAAGCAAAGGGCAGGGAAATAATGCCGGCAGTATAACGGTAAAAGTTACCCCTGATTTTGAATTAACCGGCCTGGAGCAAAGTAAAAACTGGCAAATAACCACCTGGCAGCTATTGCCGCAGCGGCAGGATACCGGCCAGCCCAAAGAAACCAAGTTTAAAGTGCTTTATTCTAAAACCGGGTTGTATTTCTTGTTTTCTTGCCAGGACGAGTTTTTAACCGCATCTAAAACCGCCGACTTTGAAAAGCTATGGCTGGAAGATGTGGTAGAGGTTTTTCTATGGCCCGATTCGCAGCAAACCATTTATTTTGAGTACGAGCTTTCGCCGTTAAACTACGAATTGCCTATTCTGGTGCCCAATTTAAACGGCAAGCAATTAGGGTGGCGGCCCTGGCAATACGAAGGTGCCCGCAAAACCCGGCATGTAACCACCATTACGGGTGGTAAAAAAGAAACCGGTAGCCCCATAAAAAGTTGGGTTGCCGAATTTTTCATTCCGTACGAATTATTGTCGCCGCTAAGTAATGTGCCGCCCCAACCTGGTACGGTGTGGCGGGCCAATATGTACCGCGTAGATTACGACCGGCAGAAAACAGTGCATTGGTCGTGGCAACAAACTCAGAAGTCTTTTCACGATTACAGAAGATTTGGCCGGCTGGTATTTGAATAAATCAGGTTAAATATTTCCCGGTAATATTACTAGCGTTGCGCCAGATGGGGTTTGCCGGTCATGAATACAACGGCATTATACACGTATTTGCCATCGTAAATGGTATGGATGCCGGCCCGCGTAAATTTAGGGTCTACTATAATGTCGCGGTGCCCGGCCGATGCTTTGTACCGGATAAACATAAGTTGCTCCAGACTTTGGTAGGGCTTTATGGCTACGGCTAAAGTTTTTTTATTCATGCCGGCTTTGGCGTAGCAAATCTCGGCACAATACTCGCCGGCTGTAGGTACACCCACGGCTTTTACCCGGTCCCGGATAAGCGGGTACCGTGTATTCTGGTGCAGTTTATTTACATCGTCGCCGCGGCCTTTAAATTTCTTTTTAATGTAATTATCCAGCACCTGTAAACGGGCCGCTTCTTCTAAACCGTAATCGTAGCGCACTTTGGGTAACCCCAACGAAGCTCTATAATTATTTATATAATTAAGTAAATTAGCATTACCGGCTTTGTTGTATAAATTATAATTGGTAGAAGCAGAATCAGGAAAAGCGTAAAACAGAAATAAAAGCAAAAAGAAGTATTTCTTCATAGAAAATAAACTGCTGACTCAGTTTGTAAAAGCTTGTCTATTCAAAAAATTTAAAATATAACGACGTGCGTAAATTTTAAATATACCGGGTTAGTACATTTTTTATGCCGAATATTTTACCTGCGAAAAGATTTTTTTGGAAGTTATTCTAAACGGCCTGCCTGATTATAAGGGCTAAATATCCCTGCAAAATAGGTCTGAGAAGAGGTTTAAGCTTACCCACAGAAGAAACAATCTCGTTCTATCACGAATGTGTACCAAATACTTACAACAGTATAGTCCACTACTGAAAATGGTTGATTAATACGTAAATGCCCGTACCAGAGGCATCATTTACCATAAAATTGAGTTAATTATTTTATAAGCATACTAACAATAATTATGGAATTACAGGAGTCGAATGCAAAAGTGAAGTTGCTTTCCAATGAGGTTAATTTAGATAAGTACGATATTACCGATTGTTTAGATATTTTAAGATACGTGCAAACGTTCGACCAATCTGATTTGCAATCAGACAGTTTTAAAAAATTTATGTATAAGCTTGAGTGCCGGATTAAATCACTTGTCCTTAAAAAATAAAAAGCATACCCTGGCTTATAGAACTTGTCGGTTTTATAGGCCGGATGAAGCGGAAGCTGTTTAATCTTTCGAAAATCTCATATAAGATTGCCCTGGCCGCGTGTTTTCACCGGCAAGTAGTCGGGCAAAACTAAAAGGTTGGCGGTGAAAACACCACCAATGGCGGCTGGGAATACTTTTATAAAACGCTAAATAAGTTTAAGGCAAAGAAAAGCAAATTGTAAAGCGGGTAAAATCTTTTTTACGCAGATTAAAGCAAGCGTAATATTTGATTAACAACTAAACAGGCGGAACTATGAAGGAGAAATACCAACAGTTAATTAGAAACTTACGCTTTTACCACAATAACCTGGCTGGTTTTGAGCTAGAGTATCAAGGCAAGTACCTGCTAATTTGGGAAGAAATGGTAGCGGGTATTTACCCAACATACGAAGAGGCTATACAGGAGGCTAGTTTTAAGTACAATCCGGGAACTTACCTGTTAAAGCAGTGCCAACCGTTGCCGTTAGTACCACGAGTGCATGCGGTTAATGGTATTTTTAGGGCCACTGCCGGGCGATAATAAAGCAGCAACGTTTAGTTTGGGCCAGACGAACAAGGCCACTGATAACCAGTGGCCTTTTTTCTATTTAAGTAATATTTAAAAGATGCTAAGCTTCTACGAGGAGCCGCGCAAGATGTGTTTGCTACGGAAATTTTGATTCTTAATTCTTAACAAAGGCAAGGTCTAAAATTATTACTGCTTTTGCATTTACTTATTTTCAGAAGCAGATGCCGGCTATTTTTATTTGCCCAAAGAAATTAAATTAGCAAATAACCGGTAGGCGCCGGGTACACCGGCGGGTAACTCTCTAAACCAGGAGTAGCCCGTATAAATGTAATTGCCTTTGCCGTACCGGGCAATAAGTAAACCGCCGTTGCGGGCCGGCTCGCCGGGGTCGTTAGACGAAATAATGGCCTCGTATTCTTCGCTCCACTCGTTCGGGAAATATAAGCCGCGTTCCTGCACCCAGCCTTCAAAATCCTGGGCCGTTATTTTATTAGGTGTATTTAATACCGGGTGCTCTGGCCGCAGAAACCGTACTTCGCTGTTTTCGACGGCTACCCGGTCGCGGGAAATCTTAAACGGGTACGGGCCTAAATGGGGGAGTACCAGTTCTTGCGGAGTATTGTACTGTACAATTAAGTTGCCGCCATTTTTTACGTAATCCATTAATTTATCGTGGTGGTATTTAAGCCGGTCTACGGTGTTGTAAGCCCGCACACCCAGAATAATGGCATCAAATTTTTGCAGGTTAGCTGGTTTAATATCTTCGTCTTTCAGGAGGGTAACCTGGTAGCCAATCTGTTGCAAACTGATGGGAATATCGTCGCCGGCCCCCATAATATAAGCTACCTGGTTGCCTTTCTTTTTCAGGTCTATTTTGGCCATTTTAGCTGTAGCTGCCGGAAAATACGTTTGGGCCGGAATGTGGCTGTAATCAATTACCACCAAAGATTGGTCGTAGTTTTGGCCGTTTAAAGTAACCGTAGCGCGGGCCTCGGCTTCCTGGGCCTGGGCCGGCGGAAATACTTTAAATTCCATGCTTTGCTCGGCCCCTTTTAATTTCAGGTTAAAAGGCAAACGGGCGGGTTCGGTGCGCCAGCCGGCTGGTAATTGCAATTGCACCTCGCCCGAAATATTTTCTTTCCCGGATTTTACCACTACCTGCACGGTTTTAGGCTCCGCCGACGAAAACATAAATACTTTCTCGGTGATATTTACAAAAACCGGAGGCGTTACCACAAAAGGCCGGTACACTTCCCCTATAACCGGGTCGCGGCGTTTATACACCACCGGCACCGCCATTTGCAAAGGCAAACCACCCACCGTTAACGAAAAGGTAACTTCGGCTGCGGGCTTGTTTTCGGGTAAACCAACTTCCTGCTGGTCTTCAATCACAAAAGAACCCAGCGTGCCCTTCTTACGCAACCAGTACAATTGCGAATAGGGCATAGTGCTTGGCAAGGTAAGCGTGGTTTTAAAATTTAACGGCTTGTCTTTGGCCAACGAACTATTTACCAGGGTATCGGCAGGGTTAAAAGAGTATTTAATCTTTTGCAAAGTTACCGGTACCGCCGAGCGGTTCAGGGCCTCTACTTGCAGGTTGATGGGCTGACCGGGGGTAGCGGTAAAATCATGGGCGGTTACTTCTAAATACAAACCGGTGGCGGCTTTTATTACCTGTTCTATTTCGGCTAGTTTAATTTTTTTCCAGTAGCTATCGGGTAGTTTGCTTAAGGTTTGGTGGGCGGTAATTAAGGTGGGCACTACTGCCGCCGGGTTGGCCGCATTAAAATCTTTTATAGCCTTAGCTAATATTTTTTCAATTTTATCGCCGCCTTTTACCCGGGCCCAGGTGGTGTTTACATCCTCAAATAAATCCTGGCTGGCTTTTGGGCCTTTGGTGTGTTGGAAATAATCAATAGAGCTGCCCCGCGAACCTACTGAGCCAAACCCCTGGCTTTTGTGCATGCTGCGGCTTTCGGCCGAAATTTCGCCGTAAGATTTACCGATTAAAGGGTTGTAGCCGCCTAAATCTATTTGTAAAAACTCTTTTACGTATTTGTTAAATTCTGCTTTGTCCGGGAAAGCCCAGGTGCTGGTATTCCAGAGCAAGCGTTTGGGTTGCCAGGCTTCTACAAATTTTAATTGTTCCGGAAAACGCTTGGGGTCGCCGGCGGCATCAAAAGCTTCCTCGGCTAGTATGGAAGACGCACTGTGCTGGCCATGTCCGGCCCGGGCATCTACGGGAAAGCGGGTAACCATTACATCGGGTTTAAAATTGCGGATAACCCAAACGGCATCAGCCAGTAGTTGTTCTTTGTTCCAGATGGTAAAAACCTCGGCAGGGTTTTTAGAAAAACCAAAGTCGTTGGCGTGGGAAAAAAACTGCTGCCCACCATCTACGCGGCGGGCTTGCAATAATTCCTGGGTCCGGATAATACCCAGGCCTTCGCTTATTTCGGGACCAATTAAATTCTGGCCGCCATCGCCGCGGGTTAACGACAGGTAAGCCGTGTTGTACAGTTTTTCGTTGGCCATGTAGGAGATAAACGATGTGTTTTCATCGTCGGGGTGCGCGCCCATGTACAAAACACTGCCCAAAACATTTAATTTCTTAAGGTCCTGGAGTATTTCGGCGGCCGACGGCTTGGCTGGGGCTTGGGCAAAAGTATGTTTACCGCATAAAAACAGAAACAAGAGTAGGGTATATTTAAGTACAGCGGGTGTTCTTTTCATACATTAACAGGTAATAACGGGGTAGCTACCAGGTAACGGCAAAGTTTTCAGTTTTATATTATGCCGCACCGTGCCGCCATTTTACCCAAATTTAGGACAGAGAAAGAAATTAAGCTATACTTTGGGGCGATAAGCTGGGTAATATTATTTAAGGGACGTAGCCCCGTGCCTGTTGCGGCAAGCTATCCCGTCATTTATCTTGCTTTTTTACAGTTTTTTGGCAATTTTAAAATAAGTAATTAAGCGCAGGAATATTGGTAGTACTTGATTATATATTTATGAATATATAGTATATTCGTTAATCCAGTTACGTATACACATTAGGAAAAGGCGTAATAAACGTAATACTGGTGTTTATATACAAGTTAGGGGTAAGTTAAAATATAAATTGCAAGAATATAAAAGACCATATAATTCGCCGCCTCCAAGGTCATATAAGGCTTGGCTAGACGACCTTGGACTAAACTGCGTTGGCAACTGTCC
>NZ_JBMQUD010000012.1:0-116775 GCF_057359045.1 Adhaeribacter sp. | reverse complement strand
TGGGTTCAGAACGTCGTGAGACAGTTCGGTCCCTATCTGTTGTGGGCGTAAGAAATTTGACAGGACCTGACCTTAGTACGAGAGGACCGGGTTGGACAAGCCTCTAGTGCACCTGTTGTGGCGCCAGCTGCAGCGCAGGGTAGCTACGCTTGGATGAGATAAGCGCTGAAAGCATCTAAGTGCGAAACTCACCTGAAGATGAGATTTCTTTTAAGGGTCGTTAAAGATGATGACGTTGATAGGCGGCAGGTGTACCGGTAGAAATACCATTAGCTGAGCCGTACTAATTACCCGTAAGCTTTCTTTGAAACAAATAGTTTACCCTTTAGTAAATACTTGCTGTTACCTCTCTTCTTTTATGTTGTCAATCTAGTTATTAGTAGTTAGTGATTAGTAGTTAGTATAAAGATATTAACTTTAACCTCTAAACTGATTAAAAGAACTTAAAGCATCAAAGCTGAATAAGTCAGCTTCCGGGACCGCCAAAACGGCCCAGCAAAATAATGGTGGTTATAGCGCGGGTGTTCACCTCTTCCCTTTCCGAACAGAGAAGTTAAGCCCCGTAGCGCCAATGGTACTGCCGTCACACGCGGGAGAGTAGGTAGCCGCCAACCCCTTTTTTTTCTTAGCATATACCTACCGGTATATACCCAAAGAGCCCCTCTGTTAAGAAGGGCTCTTTGCGTTTAGTAGAAAAAGGAAGATAGGCTAAAAAGAATAAGATTAGCTTTGTCTCTACCTCTTGCTTTTTCTAGATACTCCCAATATCTGCCACTAACTTCAGCCTGCGCTACAACTTTCAACAACAGTAATCTCAACTTTTTATCAAGTCAAGTATTCAAGGCACCCCATGTAAGTAAATTAAAGATTAAGATAAACTTTACTCAGGCCTTTTGTTCCGCCAAAATAAAAATCAGCTTAATAAATTTGAAGCGTTTTGTTCTGAGATATAAGTTAGGTAATTAGTTCTTTAGACGTGTAAAGTTGTAGCAGGTTAAAATCATTAACCCTATTTGAGGATGGGTCTTACATATTATGAGTAAATTTATTCAAGTCAAAAACAAATTGCCGTTTTTCTCCTTACACGGTCCTGCGGGCACCAGGTTCTGGAACAATCTTGGCAAAGCGCATAGTAGAATCTCCTCCTTGAAACTGCATATTGAAATTACTAATATCAGGGAGGTTATCTAAATCGCTGTTGAAATCATTGTTTCCGGTTGAAGAATTGTCTTTACCTATAATATCTGCATCGTTTCCAAGCGCTACAACTTGGATATTAGCTTCAAATCCTGACTAAAAAATGAGTTGACCTGGAAAGGAATTGTTCTTAGTAATTGGAGTAGTTTTACAATTCCATAAATTAAAGCTTAAACAAAAGCTAATGAACACATATTTATCCATTAGTATATTTATTTTACAGATTAAAAGGAAGAGAATATTTAAAAATAAAAAGGATAAATAATTGTAAAATAAAAAGGTTATAAGATCAAGCAATTAAGCAAGTATGGCCTTATTAGCTATTATACATAATTCGAATATATATCAAAAATATAAAACACTTATTTTGAAACGATTAGTAAACTTGAGTATATTAGCAGGCTCAAGATAGGTGTATAATTGAATTATTTAGCGAGCGCTGGTATTTCAAAGAAAAGCAGTAATTATTAAATTTTATTACATGTTAAAAATTCCTCTTATTCTTTTTTATATATTTTTATTGTGGTTTGGTATAGTTGAAAAATTAGGCCTTTCACAAACTAAAAACCAGGTAGAAACTACCAAAAAGATTAGTGCGCGGGCAACTGCACCAGAGGGACCAGCCGAGTTAGTAATAACCAATTTTACGGGTCCTGATCTTACTCCTAGTCCGGCCTGTTTAGCCGTAGCGCCAACCGGCGAAGTATTTGTAGGAGTAGATATGATGGGCTCTTTGGGCAAAAGCCCGGATAAAGGCAGCATTGTTAAACTGGTAGATAAAGACAATGACGGTAAAGTAGATCAGCATACTACTTTTGCCAAAGTTGATAATCCGCGCGGCATAATTGCCCTCGGCGACCAGGTTTTTGTTTTGCACACTACCTTTTCCCCGGAAACTGGTAAAGCATCGGGTATGGATCTGGTCGTTTTTGAAGATAAAAATCAGGATGGGACAGCCGATGGACTATCTAAACCGCTTATTCAAAATATTAGCTCGCCTAAATTTTTGCAAAGCCGAGGCACCGACCATGCTACTAATGGTATCCGGATGGGTATTGACGGTTGGATTTACATTGCTGTTGGCGATTTTGGCTTTCATGATGCAGTAGACCGGACCGGTAAAAAAATGACTATGTTGGGTGGCGGTATTGTGCGGGTGCGCCCCGATGGTACCGAAATGGAAGTTTATACCCACGGTATGCGCAATATTTACGACGTAGCCATAGACCCATTCATGAATATTTTTACCCGGGGCAATACCAACGATGGTGGCGGCTGGAACATCCGGTTCAGCAACCAAATTCAATCCGGCGAGTACGGTTACCCGGTATTATTTAAGCATTTCACCGACGAAATTATTCCGGCTCTGGTAGACGTAGGTGGTGGCTCTGGTACCGGCGCTTTATTTATGGACGATGCTACCTGGCCCGAAAAATACAATAACGTACCCATGATGGCCGATTGGGGTAGAAGTCAGTTGTACATTCATCGGGTAACGCCAGATGGCGCCAGCTTTAAACAAAAAGAAGAGGAATTTATCAAGCTCCCCCAAATCACAGATATTGATATTGATGGTTCCGGGCGGGTATATATGTCGGCTTGGGATGGTGCCGGTTATTCGGGTAACCCCGGTAAAGGTTTTGTAGTACGGGCTGTGCCTAAAAACTGGAATTATAAGCCGTTTCCTAACCCCAAGAAAGCTTCGGAGAAACAATTAACAGAATTATTAAAATCTAATAGTTCGGTGGCCCGCTTACACGCACAACAAGAGTTGTTATTACGCTCCGATAAAAAAGCTGCCAAAATAGCGCTTAAAATTGCTAACGATAAAAGTTTATCGCTGGCGGTTCGGGTAGCTGGGGTTTATACCTATGCCCAGGCAGCCGGCGAAAGTGGCGTAAAAGAATTGGTTAAGCTAACCGCCGAACCCCAAATGCGGGAGTTTGCTTTACGAGCCCTAGCCGACCGGAAAACCCGTTTAAAAGGAGTACCTGCCGAACCATTTATGCAAGGCTTAAAAGATTCATCGCCACGGGTACAGGTAGTAGCTGCAGTAGGCTTAAGCCGGTTAAGCTATAAAGATGCAGCTGCCGCTTTGCTGCAAACCAAAGTGCCGGCTTCTTTTATTGCGCCAGCCAAAGGTACAGAAGGGCCACATGCAACCCCCAATTCTGCCATTATTCCGCCGCATATTGCCGTGCGCTCTTTGGTAAGCCTGCAGGCGGTAGATGCCTGTGTGAATGCCATTGGTACCGAAAACTCTACTTTGGCACTTTGGGCTTTACGTTACCTGCACGACCCCAAAGCGGTGGATGGGCTAATTGCGGCTTACCAAAAAACCAAAGACGAAAAGCTGAAAAAAGAAATACTTACGACGGTTTCTCGCTTATACCACCAAGAAGCGCCTTACGATGGTTCGTGGTGGTGGAGTACCCGCCCCGATACCCACGGACCTTATTATAAAGGCATTGCCTGGGAAGCATCGCCCAAAATAGAAAGCTTCCTGAAAGAAGAATGGAATAAAGCCACCGACAAGCAGTTTTTTGCTGACCTGAACGCCCGGCACCGAATGGGCATAACCGAATTTGGCGGCGAAGAGAATTTAGCCAGTACAGAAGAAGTTAAAGTCGATTTGGAGAAAATCCGGAACCAAAAAGGCCAGATTGGTAAAACATCTATTGAAGACGTAATGTTAGCCATGGCGAAAATAAAAGGCGACCCCATTAAAGGAAAAGCCCTTTTTGCCCAGCAAGGTTGTATTGCCTGCCACAGCCTGAACAAAGGTGAAACCATGAAAGGGCCATTTATGGGCCAGATTGGTTCTATCATGAACCGCGAACAAATTGCCGAATCTATTTTAAAACCCAATGCTTCAATTTCGCAGGGCTTTGCTACGGTACAGCTAACGGCTAAAGGTGGCAAAAACTATATGGGTTTTATCTCGGAAGAGTCGGGCGATAAGCTGGTGATGCGCAATATTGCCGGTGAAGTTTTTACCATTAAAACCAGCGATATTGTTTCGCGCAAAGAATTAGAAACTTCTATGATGCCGGCCGGACTGGCCAATTCTTTATCGTATGAAGAGTTTGCTTCGCTTATTACTTTCCTGTCGCAGCAAAAGAAATAAATATTCCCATCCCATGCGCTTACGTATAGGTTCATTACCTGTAACGTAAGCGCTTTTTTTAAAGTAGTTTAGCCTTTCACCAATCAATTGTAAAGTCTTTTATCTAACAGAATACAAATTTATACCGATATTAAATCGATAGTGTGCTTAATCAAATGCTCTCGCCAGTGTTCCGCTGGTGAGGCTTTCTACCGGCCTCTGGCCCCTATTATTCCTGAAAATAATCAAAGGGCAAGTGTATAGCGGCCGGAGGTCGGGAAATAAGACCCGGGTGAGGCGTGCCCGCACCATATACCACTTGGTGCTTATTTTCTTTAAGCGCAGAACTAAACGAATTATGGTGTAATTAAGTAAATGGCTGTAGTAAATGCTGAATGTACTTAGGTTCAAATTGTTTTCTTTTCTAAAAAAAATACTTAAAATTTAGTATTGCTAAAGGCTGGCAGAAGAAATATATTGGCTTGATCCTCCAAAGAGCTTAAAATTAGCTTAAGTAAAAAATATTCTTTTTCTCAGAAGAGGTATGTACGCTGATTGCTAATATTATTTTTCTTAATCAACGCCAATCATGAAACCGAAGCGCATTGCCGAAATTGATCTAGAAGCTTTAACCAACCGGACCTTTCATCCGTCGCCTTTTGCCTGGGAAGACCAGGTTTTATATTTTTTAATGCTCGACCGGTTTTCGGATGGAAAGGAAAACCGGTACCGCGATAATAATAATGAGCTGGTTACTACCGGTTCTACGCCGCCTTTTAACATAGAACAGCCTAATTACATAAGCCGCGAAATATGGGAGCAGCAGGGGCATGGCTGGTGCGGCGGTACTTTAAAAGGGCTTACAAGTAAAATTGGGTATTTAAAACGGTTGGGCATTACCGCCATCTGGATTAGTCCTATTCTCAAGCAGGTTTCTTTTCAGGATACTTACCACGGTTACGGCACCCAGAATTTTCTGGATATTGATCCGCATTTTGGTACTGCCCAGGACTTACAAGAATTAGTAACTGTAGCCCACGCCCAAGGCTTATACATAATTCTGGATGTGATTCTGAACCACGCTGGCAATATTTTTTCTTATAGCCCAGATCGCTATTGGACCGAACGAGATGGTAACTGGTTTTTAGAACCCCGTTGGGATGGTAAACCGTACACCATTGCCGGTTTTAATGATAAAACAGGTCAGCCCACTATCTCTTTCGATGCTGTAAATAAGGCTGCCTGGCCCGATGGCGCGGTTTGGCCGCAGGAACTGCAAGCTCCGCAAACCTTTACCGGAAAAGGCCAGATTACCAACTGGGACCACGACCCGGAATACCTGGAGGGTGACTTTAGTGATTTAAAAGAAATTAAATTAGGTAGCGGCCCCACCGACCAGTACGTACCTTCTCCGGCGCTTTTAACTTTAATTGAGTGTTATAAATATTGGATTGCTTTTGCCGACCTGGATGGTTTCCGGGTAGATACCGTAAAGCACATGGATACGGGTGCCGCCCGCTATTTTGCCTCGGCTATTCATGAGTTTACGCAATGTATTGGCAAAGAAAACTTTTACCTGATTGGCGAGATAACCGGCGGACGTAAATTTGCCTACGAAAAGCTGGAAACCATTGGCATGAATGCCGCTTTGGGCATCGATGATATTCCGGATAAATTAGAATATTTGGTAAAAGGCTACCGCAACCCCGCCGATTATTTTAACCTGTTTCGCAATTCGGTGTTAATGCATAAAGAGTCGCACGTTTGGTTCCGAAATAAAGTAGTAACCATGTTCGACGACCACGACCAGGTGCGTAAAGGCAAGTGGAAAGCCCGTTTTTGTGCCCACGACCAAGGCTGGCGGGTAATTTTAAATGCTCTGGCCCTAAATGCCACTACTTTGGGCATACCCTGTATTTACTACGGCTCAGAGCAAAGCTTTAACGGTAAAGGAATTACCGAAAGAGATGGCAACGATTTATTTCTACGGGAATGTATGTTTGGCGGTCGGTTCGGGGCTTTAGAAACCCAGAACCAACATTTTTTTAACGAAGATAGCTGGGTTTACCAGGAATTATCTAAAATATTGGCTATCCGGAAAAATAAAATGGCGTTGCTCCGTGGCCGGCAATATTTGCGCGAAATTTCGGAGAATGGCCAGGGTTTTGGCTTGCCCACCTTAGTAGGTAATGAGCTGCGAGCCGTAGTGCCCTGGTCCCGTATATTTAATAACGAAGAAATTTTGCTGGCCATTAATACCGATTATGATAATGCGCGGGCGGCCTGGGTTATTATTGATAACAACCTGCACCCAGTCGGAAGTAAATTAACCTGCTTGTATGCAACCGATGCTACCAAAATTGGACAGGAAATTACCGTTGAAAATAAAGAGGGTAAAGCCGTTTGGCTCGAAGTGCCCGCCGCTGGCTTTGTTATATATGCATAAATTAAAATAAAGAATATTTTTAGCTTGAGTAGCCTTCATAAATATTTAGCTATTGCGCTGTGAACCCAGGTAATAAACCTGCGCCGTTATTTTAATTTCAGCCAGTTTCAGAATAATTAGTATATTCGGATTATTGGGTTAACTATAAGTTTAAACCGGATTTTCTGCTCTTCTGGTAAGTACCTGTAATAGTTTAAGCTGGATGAAAAATAAAGTATTACTCCTTCTCTCCGTAGGGCTTTTTACTTCTTGTATCAATTCTTTATTACCCAACACCAATTGGAGCGAGTACAATGGCGATGAAGCCAAAAGTCATTATTCACCGCTCCGGCAAATAACTAAACACAACCTTAAAAGATTAAAACCGGCTTGGGTATATGCCTCCGGCGGAGCCGATACCGTACAGAATAAATCCCAGATGCAGTGTAACCCGATTATAATAGACGGAACTTTGTACGGGGTTTCGGCTAATACACAGGCATTTGCTTTAAATGCGGCTACTGGCCAGGAGCGCTGGAAAACAAATCTGCAAAATGTTGGCGGTACCATTAGCCGGGGTGTAACTTATTGGGCCGCTGATAGCGATAAGCGAATATTTTTTGGGGCCGGCGAATGGTTGTATGCACTAGATGCTAATACCGGTTTGCCCATAGAAAGCTTTGGCCAGGCGGGCCGAATTAATTTAAAAGTGGGTATAGAACGCCCCGGTGCCGATAATATGGTACGGCCCAATACGCCCGCTACAATTTATAATAACCTGGTTATTGTGGGAGCAAGGCTAGCCGAAAGCGAAACCGCGCTGCTCGGCGATGTCCGGGCTTATGATGTACGTTCGGGTAAGCTGGTTTGGACTTTCCGGACCATTCCGGCCGAAGGGGAGTTTGGCTATAATACCTGGGCACCGGCTCACCCGCGGGAGCGCCTGGGTGGCGCAAATGCCTGGGCCGGTATGGCTATCGACCGGAAACAGGGCATTTTGTTTGTTCCAACCGGGTCGGCGTCTTACGATTTTTACGGCGGCAACCGCAAAGGCGATAACTTGTTTGCCAATTGCTTAATTGCCCTGGATGCCGCTACTGGTAAGCGCCTCTGGCATTTCCAGTTGGTACACCACGATATTTGGGACCGTGATTTACCGGCACCACCTAATTTATTAACTATTCGGGCGGGAAAAGGTAAAAAAGTGGCAGCCGTGGCCCAGGTTACAAAGCAAGGGCAGGTATTTGTATTTAACCGCGTAACCGGCGAGCCGCTTTTCCCGATTGAAGAGCAACCGGTGTCTACCGATGCCATTTCCGGCGAACATCCCAGTCCTACCCAACCGGTACCCCTAAAGCCCGCGCCTTTTACAAAGCAAACCTTCACCGAAAAAGATATAAATCCGTTTGCGGCTAACCCTGAGGCTATTGCGGCCACTCTAAAAAAAGCGCGCACCGGTAGCCCGTACCTGCCTTTGGGTAAAGACATGACCATATTCTTTCCGGGTACCGACGGCGGAGCCCAGTGGGGTGGGGCGGCCACTGATCCCAAAGGCATTATTTACATTCCGGCAAAGCAAAATCCGGTTTTTTCGGCATTGGTAGAGCGGGAGCAGATTAAAAACAAAGGTGTAGTAACCGGTGCGCAGTTGTATACCCGTACGTGTGGTGCTTGCCACGGCCCCGACCGCCAAGGCAGCCACGACGGCACGTATCCGTCGTTATTGGCGCTCGATAAAAAATTGTCTTCTGAAAATGTTTACCAGATATTACGTACCGGGCGGGGCCGCATGCCTTCTTTCTCGCATTTACCGGAACAGGAGCAAAAAGCAATTGTAGATTATCTATTTAATAAAGCCGATACCGAAGTAAAGGTAAACAGCCCCCAGGAAGGTATGCCTTACCAACATACGGGTTATAACCGCTGGTACGATGCCCATGGTTACCCGGTAAGTGCACCGCCCTGGGGCACGCTAACGGCTATAAATTTAAATACCGGCAAGCATTTATGGCAAGTACCCTTGGGCGAGTATAAAGATTTAACGGCCCGCGGCATTCCGCCAACGGGCACCGATAATTACGGCGGGCCTTTACTTACGGGTAGCGGATTAATTTTTATTGCCGCCTCTAAAGATGAGCAGTTCCGGGCTATAGATAAAAAGACCGGGAAAATATTGTGGCAGGTTTCCTTGCCGGCTGCCGGGTACGCCTCGCCGAGTACTTATGCGGTAGGAGGTAAGCAGTACGTGGTTATTGCCTGTGGCGGCGGTAAACTCAATACCAAATCCGGCGACAAGTACATTGCTTTTGCCTTGGAGTAGCAAATCAGGTTCTTTTATGGCTCTGCAGTAACCGGATGATTAAATTTTTAAAGCAGCTAAAAAGCTAACGCTCCTACATTTGTATGTAGTCGGGCTCAGGAAATGGCCATAACTGCTTAATATTTTGATTTATTCTGTAATTTCGGTGATTAGTTATCAGCAAAAAGAAATTACATGAGAAAAATTTCGCAAATATTCTTCCTTTTGTTTCTGCTATTGGGTAACGGAGTCTTTGCCCAAAGTAAAGACCCCGTAGTAGATAATATTGTAAAAGAAGCTACTACCAATTCGCAGTTAGAAAAGCTGGCCCACGAATTAATGGATGTAATTGGGCCCCGCCTGGTGGGTACACCGCAAATGAAACAAGCCAACGATTGGGCCGTTGCCCAGTACCAAAGTTGGGGTATAAACGCCCGCAACGAAAAGTGGGGCGAATGGCGCGGTTGGGAAAGAGGTGCATCGCACATCGATCTGGTTTACCCGCGCACCAAAACCCTGGAAGGCATGCAACTGGCCTGGAGCCCCAACATGAAAAAGGCGGTTACAGCCGAAATGATTATTATTCCGGAGGTAACTGATTCGATAGCATTTAAAAACTGGTTACCGGCCGTAAAAGGCAAATTTGTCATGATTTCGATGCTGCAACCAACGGGTCGGCCAGATTACAACTGGAAAGAATTTGCCACGCCCGAATCTTTTGAGAAAATGAAAGCAGCCCGTTTGGCCCAGACCGAGGCCTGGCGCAAGCGCATCGGCAAAACGGGGCATACGGCGCGTACCTTACCGGTAGCTTTAGAAAAAGCTGGTGCAGCGGGTATTGTAATGTCTAACTGGTCTAACGGGTTTGGCGTAAACAAAATATTTGGTGCTTACACCAAAAAAATACCTACCATTGATATTGCTCTGGAAGATTACGGCCTACTTTACCGTTTAACCGAATCGGGAAATAAACCCCGAATTACCGTACGTACCGAGTCTAAAGAAAAAGGCGTGGTACCTACTTTTAACACCATTGCTGAAATCAAAGGTACCGAAAAACCCGAGGAGTACGTGATATTATCGGCCCATTTCGATTCCTGGGATGGCGGCACAGGCGCTACCGACAACGGCACCGGCACCTTAACCATGATGGAGGCCATGCGCATCCTGAAAAAAGTTTACCCTAATCCCAAACGGACCATTCTGGTGGGTCACTGGGGCAGCGAAGAACAAGGCTTAAACGGCTCGCGCGCCTTTGTAGAAGACCACCCGGAAATTGTATCGAATACTCAGGCGGTATTTAACCAGGATAATGGTACCGGCCGGGTCGTAAACCTTTCGGGACAAGGCTTTGTAAATTCGTATGAATATCTGGGCCGTTGGCTAACCAAAGTTCCCGACGATATCCGGTCGCAAATCCAGACGAGTTTTCCGGGTACGCCCGGCACTGGCGGTTCCGATTTTGCTTCTTTTGTGGCAGCAGGGGCTCCGGCTTTTTCTTTAAGTTCTTTAAACTGGTCGTATGGCACGTATACCTGGCATACCAACCGCGATACTTACGATAAAATTGTGTTTGATGATGTGCGCAGCAATGCCATTCTAACCGCTATTTTAGCTTACATGGCCAGCGAAGACCCGCAAAAAACTTCGCGCGATAAAAGTGTTTTACCCCTCGATGCCAAAACCGGTAAACCCGGCAACTGGCCAACTCCCGTTAAACCTAACCGGCGTGGTGGCTTGAATTAAGTAATCAGTTTTAAGTGATCAGTAGTAAGATCTTATAAAATTGTTCTTTAACTACTTATAAGAATAAATGATGTAAGATAATGCTGCCCTAATATTTAATTAGATATAGTGCTTAGAATATTATGAGTTTATTGCGCTTCTTGCGCTTCTTGTCAAAACATGTAAGGCTGTTATAGCACCTTTGGCAAGTTTAAAATAGCCAAGACGCGGGTTATAGTAATTTCTGGTTTAAAGGTAGTACAAAATAAAAGCGCCTGGAGAAAAGAATCTCCAGGCGCTTTTATTTTATAGCCAAGTTTGGGTTAATTTTCGGGATTAAAGTCTTTAAAAGTTTTGCTGATGTTTTCGTTGGTGGCTTTGTTTTTATTTTGCCAACCTGAATCCAATTCCAGCGCTACCAAGCCTTTTAAATTAAGCACCGCTACAAACTCATCGGTTTCTTTTACAAATTCTGACCGGCGCCGGGCCGATTTAAGCGAATATTTACGGGCATAAATATCGCCTTTGGTTTGTAACTCATTGCGTTTTTCAATAATGTAATTCAGGCGGTCTATTAAATCTTTCGTAGAACGGCCAATTACTTCGGTTGCTTCCAGGGTCCCAATGGTCATAACCAGGGTGCCTCCAATGGTAGTTATTTTTTTGGTGGTGTTGGGCACTTCTATTACAACCGGCGAAATACCGGTAGCGGCTCCCAGGGTAGCACTGGTGAGCGAACGGCCTTTTTTGCCTTTACGGGCCCGGTTGTATTTACGCTTCAGGTCTTTTTCGGCTTGCTTTAGTTGTTCCATCAGGTCATAAGCCCGCACCAACGACGAACGGTATTCGCTGTATAGTTTCTGGTCACTCTCGGCCTCGTTAACCGCATTCACAACTGAAAAGGCTATTTTACGTTCATGCTGCTTATTTGATTTATCCAGCACAAAAAACGTAATATTAAAAGAAACCGAATCTTGCGGATCTTTTACAAAGTCGTAGCCCGGTTTCCAGATAAATTCATACTGAGACGGGGTGTTTTTTACAAGTGCACTGGGAGGTACACCCGGATTTTCCGAAATAAAGCTAAACGAAGCAATATCACTTTCTCCGTTCGGGTCGTCTAACTGAAACTTTAAATTAAGGGTAACATCTTCTTTAAACTTAAACCTTTTCTGGGAGGGAATGAGTATGATATTAGGAGGCAAATCCTCCTGGGTTACTTCAATTTTGAATTGACCTTTAGTGCGGGCTTTGGTTGGTTGGTCTTCTACGTAAAACTCCAGCTCTATGGGGGTGTTCCGCAACTGGTTAAACTGGGTACGCGAAGGTTTCCAGGAAAATTCTCCCTGCGCCGACAGTTTAGCGCCTTGCGGCATGCTACTTAAAATAGGAATAATAGTAGTGGGATCATTGTCTTCATCTTTTATAGCCGAAGATTCTATGGTATAGGTGTTATTGGTATTATTTTGCACATACAAAGGCTTTAGTTCGCCTACAATGGGTGCTCGGTTTACGTGCTCAACCTTAAAATCCACTACCTGGCTTACCCGCTCGTCTTTTTCGTTTTTTGCTTCAAATAAAAGTTGTACGGTCCGTTCTTTGGCCAACCTATCCACAAAATCGTAGCTCGGTGTCCAGGAAAAATGGCCTAGGGTATCAAACTCCAGCCCTTCTATACGGCCTTGCGTAACCGAATACGTAAACCGGCTACCGGTCCCGCCGGTGGCTTTTACCTCAAACTGAAGTTTTTTCCCTTCTTTAAGCACATTCCAGCCTGCCTGATTGGGAAAAACAAGTTTTAAAGGGGCATTTGAAGCGGCGGGTGTAGCTTTGACCGCATCAGGTGTTATTTCTTGGGCATGGGTTTTAACCAGGAGTAGTAAAACAGCAGAGAAAAAAAGAACGCTCTTCTTCATGAAAAGGAATTAATGTATTAAAGCTGAAATCGACTTTAAAGGTAACAAAGACTTTAATGTTAGCCAAAGTAAAGATGCTACAATCATTTAATGCAAATAAATTTACGACTTAGCCATAAGAGATAATTCTTTAAAACAAAGATTATTCCAAAATAGGCCAGGATTATTAAACAAATATCAAATACATTTAAGTTGAAGTCTGGGAACGAGGAAATTTAAACGAATATTCTGTAGCAAACCTGAAGCATTGTCAAAAATCAGCATTCTTCAACGTTCCGGCATCAAAAGTAGCTTCAATTAGGTAGCCAGCCTAATTGTGGTTGGCTACCTAACTGAAGCTAATAATTTAAAAACTGAAAAGATTTACACCTTAACTTTTTTCCAGTTGCCTTTCCGGAACAAAATAATGCCGGCTATAGAAATAGAAGTTTCGGAAATGGGTATTGCTACAAACACCCCCGTTGGTCCCATACCGGCGTAAATGGCCAGGAAATAGGCCAACGGAATCTGGAATAGCCAAAACCCACCTAAATTTACCCAGGTAGGTGTCCAGGTATCGCCGGCACCGTTAAATGCATTTATTAGCACCATGCCAATGCCGTAAAAAATATACCCCAAGCTCATAATCTGGATGGCCCGGACGGCAATAGCTTGTACCTGGGCATCGTTCGTGAAAAACGAAATAAACAAAGGAGCGCCGCTTAAACTTAAAACGGTAATTACGGCCATAAACAGCACATTGTACTTAGCGGTTGTAATTACAGCCTGTTCGGCCCTTTGCAGTTGTTGTGCGCCCAGGTTCTGGCCAACCAGCGTAGATGCCGCATTACTTAAACCCCAGGCCGGCAGCATAAAAAACATAAGCAGGCGCAAAGCCGTTTGATAACCCGCCGAACCATGGTCGCCGCCGGTAGTAGCCACCAGTTGGGCCAGAAATATCCAACTGCACGAAGCAATTACAAATTGTAGCACCGCCGGCGACGCAATCTGCACCAAGGATTTAATTTGTGCCCAATCGGGCAGAAAATGGCTTAGCCTTACTTTTAGCGTATTGTTGCCGTTAAATAAATGATAAGCTTGGTACAAAACGCCTAAACCCCGGCCCACAGTAGTAGCAATGGCCGCCCCCGTAAGGCCAAAGGCTGGTACCGGCCCCCAGCCGTTAATAAACAAGGGGCAAAGAATAATATTGGCCACATTGGCTACCCACAGGCTTTTCATGGCAATAGCCGCGTTGCCGGCGCCTCTAAAAATGCCGTTTACCAGGAACAGGAGCATAATAAAAATACTACTGCCCATCATAATCTGCATAAATGGGGTGCCTTGCTTCGCCGACTCGGCCGAGGAACCCATGAGCAGTAAGATATCGGTAGCGTAAATAAGGCCCAGGGCACTGATAATTGTATTTAGGGCAACAGCAATTAAAATGGCCTGCATACCGGCTTTGGCGGCAGCAACCGGGTCTTTTTCGCCGATGCGCCGGGCCACTACCGCTGTTGCCGCCATACTTATACCAATGGCCAGCGAGTAAATAACCGTTAAAACCGATTCGGTAAGACCAACTGTTTGTATGGCATAGCTGCTGTTGTGCAGGTGCCCTACAAAATATAAATCTACCAGAGCAAATACCGATTCCATAATCATTTCCAGCATCATAGGGATTGCCAGTAAAATGACCGCTTTTTTAATACTGCCGGTGGTATAATCTACTTCCTCGCCTTGCAAGGATTGTTTTATAATATGGTAAGCACCAGATAATTTTCTTCTGAATAGTCCGGATGAAGACATAAAACTAAAATAATAATATAGGAAAAGACTGGGTAGCCTGCAGAGCGCTACCAAATTGATAAGCTAGAAAGGAGAATTGCCCTTACCGCGGAGGGAGGGCTGCTAAAGCTATCATAGTCATTTAAAATCTGGTGGACAAATATAGTATATTACTGGGGCTCCGTATAACTTTTAATATTATTTTTTCTGGGAAAGACCTAAAACAGTCAGAAATCAGGCCATAAATATTACTTTTTACCCACAAGGCAACAAGCATCGGAATGCCATAAGAAAAATATAGAAAGGCTAATTACAGAAAAGATGCATCAGTTCAGTTTCCGTACCCAAGTCGATTAGAATAATATGAAGACACTTTTTCTTTAGTCTGAAGTATCATATTTAAACAAGAGCCGAGATTATTGGAATATGACTCTGTCTTTCGGGAATAGGTGGTAAATACCTAGAAATAAGTATTGTTCTGCACTATAAACATCAGCAAGTTTGTGCATTAGCTTAACCAGTCGCCAAAAGGTAAAGGAGTATTGGGTCGCAGCTTTTTAACAATTGCTATACACCGGAATATTCAAAAAGTTAAAGACATGTTGGTTTGTTGGTTTACCAGATAAGTACATTGTTCAAAATAAAATTGCCGGTATTAGCTTCATATTTCTTAAAAACAATTACTGGCTATTTCGGCTGGTCTTGCTAGGTCTCTTTATTAATTAAAATTGCTGTGTTTGTATTTGGGTGAAAAGCCGGTACTTATGGTACCGGCTTTTATTTTTTTCAGGTTAAGGCCAGCCATACACTTTTAAACTTTAGCGGGCGTTCAAAAGTAAACCTTTACAAACTAAACGGCGGTAAAAACAAGCGCTATTTAAAAGCAAAATAAACCGTAGGTTAGGCCGCCAAAGTATACCTTGGCTTGTTCTATCCCGTTTAATTTCCTTAATTTTGAACCAATGATACTGAAGGCAGAACATCTTTTTAAAAAATATAAAGCACGCACCGTAGTAAACGACGTGTCGGTAGAAGTAAACCAGGGCGAAATTGTGGGTTTGCTGGGCCCAAATGGGGCCGGTAAAACCACGTCTTTTTATATGATTGTGGGCCTGGTAAAACCCAATACCGGTAAAATTTACCTCGATACCGAAGAAATTACCAGCTTACCCATGTACCGGCGGGCCAAAAAAGGTGTGGGTTACCTGGCGCAGGAAGCTTCGGTTTTCCGGGATTTAACCGTAGAAGAAAATATACTGGCCGTACTGGAAATGACCGATAAGCCCAAAGTTGAACAACGCGAGAAAGTAGAAGCCTTGCTGGAGGAGTTTTCTTTAACGCACGTGCGCAAAAACAAAGGAATGGTGCTGTCGGGTGGGGAGCGGCGCCGGACCGAAATAGCACGGGCCCTGGCTGTAGATCCTAAGTTTGTGCTGCTCGATGAGCCTTTTGCCGGCGTAGACCCCATTGCCGTAGAAGAAATCCAGAGTATTGTGGCCAAACTAAAAAACAAAAATATTGGTATCCTCATTACCGACCACAACGTAAACGAAACGCTCTCGATAGTTGACCGCGCTTATTTGCTTTTTGAAGGCAAAATATTAAAGTCTGGTACCGCCGAAGAACTGGCCGCCGACGAGCAGGTGCGGCGCGTTTACCTGGGCAAGCACTTTGAGTTAAAACGAAAAATTTAAGTTGAGAAGCAATTAATCCTAAACCACTCAACATGGCGAATGTAGATTGGTTTAGCGCGGCTATTTTGTGTTTTACTGAAGTAATAAAAGATAGTAATAAAATAGGATAAACACAGTTAGCAATGTGTTAAATTGGATGCTTTGTGTTTAAAAAGCCGGCATAAAATATACCTGAGAAAGCAATTGCTAAATTATTTAAAACCATTCGCGGCTGAAAGATTATTTACTACATACTAATTTGTGAATATTTATTTTCTAATTACTAAAAATTAAGACCGGAAAGCTTTGGAGATAATTAATTCGATCATGACCTGGGTCATGAAAAAGCGCATACACCAGATTGAATTATTTAGGAAGTACCCGCACGATGTGCAGCGCGAATTATTTATTAACCTGCTGCAAACCGCCAAAAATACTGATTGGGGTAAAAAATACCGTTACGACGAAATCACCTCGCCGGAGCAGTACCGGCAACGCGTACCCATATCGGCTTACGAAGATCTGTATCCCGAAATAGAACGCACCATGAAAGGCGAGGCCAATGTGCTGTGGCCGGGCGTAATTACCTGGTTCTCTAAATCGTCGGGTACTACCAATGCCCGGAGCAAATTTATTCCGGTTTCTAAGGAGGCTCTGGAAGATTGCCACTACAAAGGCGGCAAAGATATGCTTTCGATTTACGCCAACATGTACCCCGAAACAAAGCTGTTTAACGGTAAAATGCTTTCGATTGGTGGTAGTTTGCGCCCCAATGAGTTTAATTCCAATAGCCAGTGCGGCGATATATCGGCAGTAATTATGCAAAATTTACCCATCTGGGCCGAGCTGGGACGCACGCCGCCGCTAAAGGTTGCCCTAATGGATAAGTGGGAAGAGAAAATAGAAGCCATGGCCGAAGCTACCATTCCGGAAAATGTTACCGGCATTTCGGGGGTGCCCACCTGGACCTACGTACTCCTAAACCGCATACTGGAAATAACCGGCAAAAAGAATATTACCGAAGTTTGGCCTAACCTGGAGCTGTTTGCCCACGGTGCCGTAGCTTTTAGCCCTTACCGGCCGCTGTTTGCCAATATTATTCCTTCCGATAAAATGCATTATCTCGAAATTTATAATGCTTCGGAAGGTTTTTTTGGCATTCAGGACCAGCCCGGTACCGATGACGAAATGCTGCTGATGCTGGATTACGGCGTGTATTACGAGTTTATTCCGGCCGATCAGTTGGACGCTGAACAACCCCTAACCATTGGTTTAGACCAGGTAGAGCTAAATAAAAATTACGCGCTGGTAATATCTACCAATGCCGGTTTATGGCGCTACAAAATTGGCGATACCGTTAAATTTACCAACCTGGAACCCTACCGCATTAAAATATCGGGCCGCACCAAACATTTTATCAATGCTTTTGGCGAAGAAGTAATTATAGAAAATGCCGAAGCTGCGGTTACGGCCGCCTGCGAGAAAACCAACGCTATTATTTATAATTTTACGGCGGCACCGCTGTATTTTGAAGGCCGCAACCGCGGTGGCCACGAGTGGATTATTGAGTTTTCGCGGCAGCCCGAAAATTTAAGCCAGTTTACCCAGGTTTTAGACCAAACGCTCCGGCAAATTAATTCTGATTACGATGCGAAACGGCAAAACGATATTGCCCTGCAGGAACCTATAATCCATGCCGCACCAACAGGTACTTTTTACCGCTGGCTTAGCCAGAAAGGTAAATTGGGCGGGCAACACAAAGTACCCCGTTTATCTAACACGCGCGAGCACCTGGACGAGATTCTTAAATTACTGTAACTGGTTTATTGGTAGTAGTTTATATTCTCCAGTGCAGCTTGTTTTTTGCTGCTCAATGCAACCAAAATAAATCAGAGTGGGTCATGGTTATAAAAGGATAAAGCCATGAAAAAGATATTATTGTTTGCTATCGCAATTACACTGATGGCCTTTTCTTGTGAGAAAGAAGATGAGCCCTATTTATTAACCGCAGTGAATACCTGTGCTGTAGAAAAACCCTTAGAAGAACTGGCGTGGCTAAAAGCCGAAGTACAGCGCCGGGAACAGAACCCATCGGATGTTGAGAAATATTTTTACATTCAGCAAGCCGATTATAAGGGGCAAACAGTTTTTATCTATAATAACTGCTGCCCCATGTGTATGACTGTTTTGCCGGTTTATAATTGCCAGGGTGAGCTATTATTTATGTTAAGCGATAAGCCCGAAGAAGGTAAAAACATTAAAAACACCAAAATTCTCTGGAAGCCAGCCAACTTTGCCTGCGCTACAAATTAAAAGTAATGTTCCATAGCAAAAAAAAGCACCGGCAGATACAAGTACCGCCGGCGCTTTTTTTTGCTATTTGCTCGGTGTTGCTACAACCAGAAAAATAAAAAGGGTACTTATAGGTACCCTTTTTAAATAATAAAGCTATGGCAATAAAAAATAAAGCTATTGTTTAACAACATAAATTTAGTACCCCTTAGCCAGCATAAATGTTTCTTAGCTTATAGTAATCAGGTAGTTGTACGGAACAAAATACGGGTTTCTAGCTTTTTAGGTATTTATTACCAGTTTATCTATATAAATAGCTTCTAGTCCAGCAAATGATGGCGGGCGGCGTATACAATCAGGTGGGCCGTGTTCCTGGATTTTGTTTTCAGCAGAATATTTTGCCGGTGGGTCTCAATAGTTCTTTTACTATTAAAAAGCATATCGGCAATTTGTTCGTTGGTGTAGCCATCGGCAATTAAACGCAGCACCTTTAATTCCCGTTCCGATAATTTTTCGGGTTTAGATGTCTCAATCGGGTTAGCCTGGGCTTTTTCCAGAAAGGATAAACTAATATCGGAAGTAATATATTTATAGCCGCTCGCCACAATCCCAATGGCTTGTACCAGTTCTACCCGGGTAGCTGTTTTCGTTAAATAGCCCACTGCACCTGCTGCCATGGCCTGGGCTACGTAATTTTCATTATTCAGCATAGATAGAATAATTACTTTAATAGCCGGAAAATGTGCTTTTAAATGAGCCGTTGCCGCCAGGCCATCGGTGCCTGGCATGTTAATATCCATGAGTACAATATCTGTTGGCGTATTTTGCAGCACTTGTAATAACTCGGGTACCGAGGCCACATCGGCTACTATTTTAAAGTTGGAGGCGGTATTTTCCAGTAAACTCCTTAATCCATTCCGAACCACCTGGTGGTCATCTACTAATATTATCCTAAGCATAGTAGTATCTTTTATAAATGCATAGTATCCTAATAAAGAATAATTTCTTGTAAAGCATCAGTTACTATTTTGGTTTTATGATATAAAAGTGTAAAAAGGTTGAAACACTTCCAGAATAGGCCGCGGTGGCTCTTTTAGAATTTTACACAGCCTTTCCGTTAAAAGAACTTAATGCGGGCATCAGGTAAAAACTGTCGTATCTGATAAGCAGATGATCGGGTAATAATATTAGCGTTCTTGGGTAGAATACATAACATTATAAATTCTGGTTCAGGTAGCCGTGTTCTTTAAGTAAAAAAACACGTATTTAAGTATCTGGCTAATAAATTAAAGGTATAAGTAGCCGGGAGTAAGTATTTATCTGCTTATTGCATTAATTTCTTTGTCGCGGCTAGCCTGGTTGTGCCCCGTAAGAATTATTTGCGCTGGCGGGTCTAGGTTTTAGGAACTTCAATGTAGAAAGTAGTGCCTTTATTTTCCTGGCTTTCGAACCAGATGTGGCCGTGGTGCCACTCCACAATGGTTTTGATAATAGACATGCCCAAACCCACCGAAGGCTCGCCTTTCAACCCGGGCCGCCGGGCTTTGGTAAACTTCTCGAATAAAGTAGCGTGGTATTTTCCGGGAATGCCAATACCGGTATCGGTAACTTTAATTAAAACAGTAGCTTCTTTTTCTTCCAGGGCCACGGTTATTTCTCCCCCATCCGGCGTAAATTTTAGGGCGTTCGAGATTAAATTGTTAATAACCTGCATAAACTTATTATCATCCAGCTCCAGGAAAATAGGGTCGGTGGTATAAATAAAATGAAAAGTTTTGTGCGTGAGTTGTTGTGTTTGCTGGTATTGCTCCAACGATTCTCTTATGGTTTGTACCAGGTTTACGCGCCGCTTAATTAACTCTACGTTGGCCGATTCCAGAAATTCCTGCTTTACAAAATCCTGAATTAACTGTATGCCTTGCTGGCTGCTTTTCTGAATTAAGCAGATTATTTCCTGTACATCTGTATTCTGATAAGTTTTTAAATCGGATTTAAGCACTTCGGCCATATTACCAATTAAACCTAGCGGCCCCGCTAAATCGTGGGAGAGAATATTAAGAATAGCATTCTTTTTATCAGAGTACTTCTTCAGAACATCATTATATTGCTTTTGGGCAGTAATATCGGTGGCATAACCCATAATTACGCCTTGTTCTTCCTGCAACAGCGGCTTTACACATACCCATCTTTCGGTGTGGTTCCGTAAATTAATCCGAAATTCAACCTCATTAATAATTATTCCCTTAAGTAAATCCTGGTAAATCTGCTGTACGTGTTGCTTATCTTCCGGGTGCACCATGCTCATCAGCAACAAAGGCCTTTCCTGGACACTCTTACGGGTACGGTGTAGGATTTTTTCGAAAGCCGGATTAAGATAGGCCAGGCGATTAGCCGCGATTTCGTAAACAAAAACCACGTGGTCTACTTCGCTGGTAAAGGTTTTTAAATAATCGAAAGATGGTTCCAAGGCCATGGCTTCAGCAGAAACGCTGTTACCCCATAGCATAGGTCGCCTCTGGTTATACTACCTTTATTAAGGCCTTTAAGTTCAATTATTTAGCACAGGTACATATTTAAGCTTTTATCTGCCTTATTCTAATCCTAACTAATAATTTACACCAGACTGTAATTGCTGGTAAAACCTGTTTTATAATTTATAGTAGAAGGAATAAATCAGGCAAATTACATTATTCATGAACAATTATTATTCGGCCGAAAGCATAAACACTTACTTTATAGAACAAATAAAGAATTATGCTGTTTTTGCTATGGATACAAAAGGTATTATAAAAACCTGGAACAAAGGCTGTGAGCGCATAAAATGGTTTACCGAAGAAGATACAATAGACCAGTTTTATGGCATGTTGCACCCCGATGAATACCAGCAAGCCGGCAAACCCCAGGAGGAACTGGACGAAGCTTTAAAAAATGGCGTTTACGACACCGAAGACTGGCGCAAACGCAAAGATGGTTCTTTGTTTTGGGCTAGTGTTACCCTTACGCCTATATTTTCGGCAGATGGACAGCACGTAGGTTTTACAAAAATTACCGGCGATATAACCAAGCAAAAAGAGCTGCAGGATAAACTGGCCGAACGCCAGCAAGGTGCCTTAGAGGATAAAAACGACCAACTACACAAAATTAACCTGGATCTGGATAACTTTATTTATACGGCGTCTCACGATTTGCGGTCGCCGATTACCAATGTAGAAGCGTTAATGAATTTATTGAAAGACGAATTAACTCAATCAGACTGCCTGACCGAAGGAACAGCAGAAATAGTGCAGCGGGTTAACGCCTCAATTAATCGCCTGAAACGCACCATCGATGACCTGACTGAGATTAACCGCCTGCACAAAGATTTCAGCGAGAATCCGTCTGCCGAAATAATTAATGTAAAGGACGTTTATGAAGATATTATTGCCGACTTAGACTTTGTGCCCAGCCAAGATCATTATTTTATAAAAACCGATTTTCAGGTGCACCAGCTTAAGTTTTCGCGGAAAAACTTCCGGAGCATCTTATACAACCTAATTAGCAATGCCATTAAGTACCAGTCGCCGGAACGGGATTGTATTATTAATATTGATACCCGCCTGGAAGAACCTTATGTAATATTACGGGTAGAAGACAATGGACTAGGTATGAATGAGCGGCAACAAGAACAATTATATACCATGTTTAAACGTTTTCATGACCATGTAGAAGGCAGCGGCGTAGGCTTGTTTATGGTAAAACGAATTGTAGAAAATGCCGGTGGTAAAATAGAAGTAAATAGTGAAGCGGGGACGGGTACCGAGTTTAAGGTGTATTTTAAAGCGGAAATGTAAAATTAATTTTAAATATTGCCTCAAATTCCTGCCCAGATTAAAAAATATATAGTAGTGGAAGAAACGAGTACCAATAGAGATAAACCAGAAAAGCTAACCCAAATAAATACGGTTTTGGTTATAGATGACGATGATAACTGGTGCTTTTTGTCGAAGAAAATTTTACAAAAGGCCGGGGTTGGCAAAAAAATTATTACGGCTTCTAATGGACAGGAAGGAATAAATAAATTGCAGGCTTTGGCTAAAGCCGGAGAGACCCTGCCCGATATTATTTTTTTAGATATAAAAATGCCGGTAATGGATGGTTTTGAATTTTTAGAAGAACTAAGCAAAACTACCGGGCTTAACCTAAGCCAGACTAAAATTTTTATGTGTACCAGTTCTTTTCATCCCAAAGACCGGGAAAGAGCAAATATATATCCGATTGCCGGCTTTCTGACCAAACCATTAACGGCCGAAGGACTAGGAGAAATTTTACAGGCATAAAACCGGCTACTTTATACGCTGGTAATATGGGGAGATTATTTATAAAGGATGCTGGTTTAAATATGTAACTGCTCGTGCACCGGAATGCGGTAATGTTCACCGTTCCGGAGTAAATGAACTTTTAAGCCTCTTACGGTAAAAGGCTCGCCGCTATTTATTTCATAAATATTGGTATGGCTAATATCCATACCATCTACTACCGTTACCAAACCACTGCCCAGTACTTCTATATTTCTGCCCTCCGATACCAGTATAGCGGTGTCTTCTTCTAAACCAATACCAATACAACCCGGATTGGTGGCAATAGCCTGCGACATCCGGATGATGCGGCCCCGGGAGATAAAGTGGGTATCAATGGCTACGTCTTTTATAAATTCTAAGCCGGTAGTTACCTTCACATCGCCTTTAATCATGCCCCCCTGCACTTCGCCTTCGTAAATCATGGGCGTAGACATGGCCGCAGCCCCGGCGCTGGTACCGGCTATTATAATCCTGTCAAAAGTATATCGCTCTTTCAGGCGTTGCAGCAGTTGGGTTCCGCCCAATATGGCCGTTAGTTTTAATTGATCGCCGCCCGTAATAAAAACGCCGGCCGCCTGATCTATCATTTCTAAGTAAGCCGGTTCTTTGGCGTCCAGACGCGTCCGGATGTCTACTACCGCTACGTTGCTAATTTTTAGTTTTTTAAATACGGCCTTATAATCGTGGGCCATTTCTTCCGGCATACCAGATGCCGTAGGTATAAGGGCAATCAGCGGATTATGGCCTTGCAGTTCCTCTACAAAGCGGCCTAATATTTCCAGGTTATGAAAATTGTTATGTTGCCGATCTTGCGGGGTGTTTCCTTTGTCTTCTTTTCCGCCTATCGAAAGCAATTTGCCAGTAGGCACGGGTAAGCCGTTATGGTTTTCCTTTTTCTTGGAATTTTCTTTTTTTGCCATACATAGGAGCCCTCCTGGTCAAGAAATTTATTGATTAGGTTTTAGGAAAAAGCGTAACGAACAAAAAAGCAAAATCCTTCTCCTGCGCCTCTGATTTTACCTTTTACAGCGGTTTAATGTTTTAAGATATAACTATTTGGTTCTATAAATTTTATAGTGAAGTTGTTTAGAGTTTCTCTAAAATGTTAGTTTGGCCGCCATTGGTGGTGTTATCACCGCCAATTTTTAAACTCCTGCCCGACTACTTGCCGGTGATAACACACGGCAAGGGCATATTTTTTGGTGATTTACAAAACTCTAAACTAGTTCAGTATTAGTGCAGTATAAAAGAAATAGAAAGCTCTCCGCCAATATCTTATTGGGCAAATAGCTTACAAGTGCAGCAGTGGGTATAAAACCAGAAAATTTGTTGATACCTGGGTAGGGCTCAAACGCGGTTTAAGAAGTTTTCTTAAGATTAGAATACGTATTTATAGGTGCATTTTCTTGCGTATTTATTCCGGGAAATCCGCTTATTTACCTGGTACCAAAAGTTGCCGCAGGCGTATATAAGCTACATTCTAAACACCACAAACAGATGGAAAATTTTCAGAAAGAAATTTCGTATTTTCTTAGCCACAAACAAAGACTTTGTGCAGCTTACGCAAACAAATATATTGTTATCCGGAACAAGACCGTAGTAGGTGATTACGAGAGCTACGCCGATGCTTTTTCGCAATCTTTAGCTCAATACAACCGGTTTGATTTTTACGTAGCACATTGCGTGCAGCCGCCAGCTTTTTTAGCAGATTCTAAAATCAAGAATAAACCATTATTTAAATCGGCCAGATCTTAGCCAGAAAAGCTTTACTGGTTAATATACTTAGTTTTTAATAATGAATTGCTTTTAATAAAAAATCAGGAGGAAATTCCCGGCTTACAGCTTTAGAATTTCCTCCTGATTTATTTTAGGGAGTACGCCTACAGTTATTGCCCAAAAGCAGGCAAATATTCAGGTTTAATTAGATAAGCCAAGGCTTATTATTCCAGAAAGCTACTCAGCAAACCACCTTCTTTATTGGCATTCTGGCCGCGGGGCATTAAAGCCTCAATCAGTTTCTTAACCGGCATTGATTGCAGCCACACCCGACCGGTACCGCTTAAAGTAGCCAGCATTAAACCTTCACCGCCAAATATCATCGATTTTAAGCCACCCGCCCGCTGAATATCAAAGTCGATGCCGCTTTCGAAAGCTACTACGCAGCCAGTATCTATGCGTAAGGTTTCGTTTTGCAGGCGTTTTTCTATAACCGTACCGCCGGCGTGCACAAAGGCTAAACCATCGCCGGTAAGGCGTTGCAGAATAAAGCCTTCGCCGCCAAAAAAGCCCGCGCCTAAGCGCCGGTTAAACGTAATATTTATTTTGGTGCCCAGCGCTGCCGCTAAAAAGCCATCTTTTTGCACAATTAAACCCTGGGGCATCTGGCTTAAATCTACGGGCATAATGGTGCCGGGATAAGGCGCCGAAAAAGCAACCCGGCTTTTGGGCCGGTAACCCCGGTGGGTAAAATGGGTCATAAACAAAGATTCGCCGGTCAGGAGCCGGGAGCCAGCCGAAAATAATTTACCCAAAACGCCTTGCTCGGGTTCTGAGCCGTCGCCCATCTTGGTTTCAAAGGTAATGCCGTCTTCCATGTACACCATAGCGCCGGCTTCGGCAATTACGGTTTCATGCTGATCTAACTCTACTTCCAGTACCTGGATATCATTGCCATAAATTTTATAATCAATTTCGTGCGAACGCATAGTTTTAAGTATTATCGGTTAAAGGGTTTATGTCTTTTAAGCAAGTATAAATACTTTTCGCCGGGTTCGCTAAGCTGGCTTTAAAATATTTACTTCTTGCGTTTAGAACGGGGCGGTAAATCATCTTCTGCGGTATTATCATCGGCGCCACCTTTCAGAAAATCTTCGTCATTGTCTTCGTTTTCGTCTGATTCCTGCACATGAAACTCATCGTCATCGTCGGCCTCTTTGTTCACCAGCTTTTTGTCATATACATTTTTATCCAGGAATTTATTTATCTGGTCTATGTCGTAGTTAGAGGTTATTTCGCCCAGCGGATTTATCTTTATCTCAAAGCCCTCGAGCTCTTTGTGAACCCGGGCTTTCTTTTCGGAAGTTTTTTTCTTTTTTGCCATGGTAATTGCCTGGTTTAGTCTAATTATTTTTTCTGAATAAAACCTTTTTAAGGCTTTAGGTACTTAAAACGCAAAAAACCGCGGCACGGATGAAGCGGGTTCTGGTTTAATTCCTGTTTTGAAAAAGAAGACAAGAGCTTTGTCTTTAAATATTAGCTAATTCGCTTTTTTTCTTCAGCTTCTTTAGCCGACGACACCGCATAAACTCCACCTCGCTTTATTCGCGGGCAAACAGCATTATTTTACGCAGGTGGTGGGAAAAAAAATGGTCTGCCGGGATAGGCAGACCACAGATAATATTTCTTACTATAAGCTAATCGCTAATAATTAGGCCGTAATATACGTTTGCAGTTTTTCTTTAGCCGTTTCTATCCGGCGGGCAGCTTCGTCGGGGCCAATAATCTGGATAATAGCCATTAAATCGGGGCCGGCTTCTAAACCGGTAATGGCTAAACGTAAGGCCTGCATTACCTGGCCTATTTTCATGCTGTGCTGCTCCAGAATTTGTAGTAATAATCCTTTTACATTATCGGCAGTAAAATCGGGCAGGGTAGCTAGCTGGTTTTTAAAATCGTCGAATACGGCAACGGCTGCATTGTTCCATTTTTTTTCGGCTACTTTTTCGTTGTATTCCTGCGGCGCCACAAAGAAATAAGCCGCTTCGCGCCAGAAATCCTGCGGAAACGTTACCCGCTCTTTCATTACACCGGCAATTTGTATTGCTTTTTCTTCGGTGCAGGCAATATTGTGCTCGGCCAGGGCGGCCAATAAATATTGGGCTAACTCGGTGTCGGGTTTGGCACGCAAATATTGCTCGTTATACCAGCGGGCTTTGTTTATATCAAAACGGGTACCCGATTTACCAATGCGCTCAATCGAAAAGGCTTCGGCCAGTTCGTCCATGGTAAATAATTCTTGTTGGGTACCGGGGTTCCAACCCAAAAAGGCCAGGAAGTTTACAAAAGCTTCGGGCAAATAGCCGCTCTCGCGGTAACCACTCGATTTTTCGCCGGTAAACGGATCAAACCATTGCAGCGGGAACACCGGAAAGCCTAATTTATCGCCGTCACGTTTGCTTAACTTGCCGTTGCCATCGGGTTTTAAAAGCAATGGTAAGTGGGCAAATTCGGGCATGGTGCTTTCCCAACCCAGGTAGCGGTACAGCAGCACGTGCAATGGTGCCGATGGCAGCCATTCTTCGCCCCGGATTACATGGGTAATACCCATTAAATGGTCGTCTACAATATTGGCCAGGTGGTACGTGGGCATACCATCCGATTTCATTAAAACTTTATCGTCGATTGAAGAAGAGTGCACGAGTACCCAACCCCGGATTAAATCTTTAAGCCGGATTTCTTCTTTACGCGGTACTTTCAGGCGGATTACATAAGGCGTGCCGCTTTCCAGGAGTTGTTTTACTTCGTCTTCGGGCAAAGTAAGGGAGTTGCGCATGGTAGCGCGGGTAATGGCATTGTACTGAGGGGTAGCTACTTTGGCCGCTTTAAGCCGCTCGCGCATGGCATCGAGTTCTTCGGCGGTATCAAAGGCGTAGTAGGCATGGCCGTCGTTTACCAGTTGCAGCGCGTACTCCATGTACATGGGTTTGCGCTCCGATTGCCGGTAAGGAGCGTGCGGCCCACCGTGCAGGGGGCTCTCGTCTAACTTAATGCCGCACCACTCCAGCGACTGAAATATATAATCTTCGGCACCAGGTACAAAACGGTTCTGGTCGGTGTCTTCGATGCGCAGCAACATTTTGCCACCCATTTTTTTGGCAAATAAATAATTGTAGAGGGCCGTCCGGACACCGCCAATATGTAAAGGCCCCGTTGGGCTGGGCGCAAATCGTACTCTTACTTCTCTTTCCATGTCAAAAATAACTATCTGACGCTATTCTGGTCGTGTTATTAAAAATTCGTGCAAAGGTACACAATCTATTGCTGATTTGCACCGAATATCTGCTTTCGCGTGCGGGGGTATATTGTGGTAATACCTATATCCGGAGCCGGTAATTTGTTCTGTGGCTAAATACCCGAAAATTAATGTATTTAAATATATACTACTTTTTACCATACGGCTAAAGTTTTTTACGTATCATTCATAAATTAGTAGAATATCCATGTGTGCTTTAAAGAAACGGCCGGTTTTACGGTTGTTGCCCGTAATCGGTAAAAATTCGTGGTGCCTGCTCCGCGATACCTGGTACGAGTTTTCTGATACCAATGCATTTGATAAAGGTGCGGCCCTGGCGTATTATACCATATTTGGGTTGCCGCCGGTGCTGATTATCATTATAAATACCGTTGGTTGGTTTTTTGGCGAAGATGCCGTGAGCGGCGAAATTTATTTTCAGATAAAAGGCCTGATTGGCTCGGCAGGCGCTTTGGAAGTGCAGCGTATGGTCGAGAATATCAGCCAATCCAGCGAGTTTACCTTTGCGACTATTGTGGGGGTAGTTACTTTACTGATTACGGCTACCACCATGTTTATTTCCATGCAAAACTCCCTGAATGTAATTTGGGGCGTAAAGCCCAAGCCCCGGCGCGAATACCTGAAACTGGCAAAAGACCGTTTACTCTCTTTTGCCATGATTTTGAGTATTACTTTTTTGCTTTTGGTTTCGCTGGTGGTGCACGCCATTATGGCCAAAATAGGCAGATATTTAGTTCAGCTTATGGGCGAATCGGCTGCAATATTGTTGCAAACTATTAACAATATGTTCTCGCTGGCGGTAGTTACTTTTTTGTTTGCGGCCATTTACAAGTTTTTGCCCGATGCTAAAATCCGGTGGCGCGATGTTTGGGTAGGCTCTATTGTAACCGCCTTGCTTTTTACGTTGGGTAAATTTTTAATTGGCTTGTATTTGGGTAACAGCAATATTGCCAGCGTATATGGCGCCGCGGGCACGGTAGTGGTTATTTTAACCTGGGTTTTTTACTCGTCGCTTATTTTGTTTTTTGGAGCAATTTTTACTTTAATTTACTCACGTAAATTTGGCTCTAATATTTACCCGGCTACTTACGCGGTGCGGGTAATCCGACAAGAAGTAGAAGCCGGTAAAACGGCCGTAAACCAGGAGCCCGCAGTAAATGAAAAACGGCAAGACTAATATTTAGATAATAACCGGCGTAAAGCCGGTTTACTATTAAACCGGTACCGCTATGCAAGAAATTTCTACATTTACGTCTTTGGGCAGGCGGCTTACTTCTACGGTTTCGCGGGCAGGCGGATTTTGCGCAAAATAACTGCCGTATACCGTGTTAATAGCCGCGAAATTATTTAAATCTTTTACAAAAATGGTGCACTTTACTACTTGCGCAAAACTTAAGCCAGCTTCTTGTAAAATAGCGCCTAAGTTTTTCATTACCTGGTGCGTTTCGGTTTCTATGTTGGTTTTAACCAGCTCGTTAGATACCGGATCTAAAGCAATCTGACCAGACACATACAGTACTCCGTTGGCCAACACGGCCTGGCTGTAAGGGCCAATTGGAGCAGGAGCGTTAGAAGAATTGATAATAGTATTTGCCATGAGTAGTTTTTAATATACTTAACTTGTGGCCCAAATGTACTCGAAAATGCAAATAGTTGTTGTTGCCCCTACCGAAATAAAAGCAGAATTTAAGCAAAAATTTACCTCCGACCAGGAATATATATTTGTGCAGGATTACAACCAAATCCGGAATAATTTAAAAGAAGCGCAGGTTGTATTTGATTTTTTTCTGGCTGATTTTCCGGATCGCCTGAAACTATACAGCGAACGGCAGGGGCTAATGGTTTTTTGCCACGCGGTTAATATTTCGCTGGGGCAACTAATACAAAAATTAGCCTTAGAACCCAACTGCGTACTGTTTGGTTTTAATGGCTGGCCCGGCATGATTAACCGGCCGTATTTAGAAGTAACTGTTTTACAAGAAGCCGATATACCTTTATTGGAAGACGTTTGTACGCAGCTAGGTACACAATATTTGGTTGTTGATGATCGGGTGGGTATGGTAACCCCCCGGGTGCTGGCCATGCTGGTAAACGAAGCTTTTTACACCCTGCAAGACGGAATTGCCACGGCTGCCGATATTGATTTAGCCATGCAACTAGGCAATAATTACCCGTACGGACCCTTAGCGTGGGCTGAAAAAATTGGGTTAAAAAATATTTACCATTTACTCGAAAGCATGTACACCGATACCCAAGACGAGCGCTATAAAATTTGCCCTCTGCTTAAAAAAAGATATTTACAGGAGTTTTTACAGCCCTGAAAGAAAAGTATTTAAACTAAAAACGGAAGCCACAAGCTTCCGTTTTTAGTTTAAATACTTCAATAATAATATTTATTCTACTGTTACCGATTTGGCTAAGTTACGCGGCTGATCTACGTTGCAACCCCGCATTACCGCAATGTGGTACGACAATAATTGCAATGGAATGACCGATACCAAGGGCATTAATATTTCACTGGTTTCGGGTACTTCAATCACAAACTCGGCCATAGCAGGTATTACCTGGTCGCCTTCGGTTACAATGGCTATAATCCGGCCTTTGCGGGCCTTTACTTCCTGAATATTAGATACAATTTTTTCGTATGAGCTATCGCGCGTGGCAATTACCACTACCGGCATGTTCTCGTCAATCAGCGCAATAGGGCCGTGTTTCATTTCGGCGGCTGGGTAACCTTCGGCGTGGATATAAGAAATTTCTTTTAGTTTTAAGGCACCTTCTAAAGCTACCGGAAAATTATAGCCCCGGCCTAAGTACAAGCAGTTAGGAGCATCTTTAAACTCTTCGGAAATTTGAATAACCTTATCGTTCAGTTCCAGGGCTTTTTCTACTTTAGCCGGTATGTTTTCCAGTTCAATCATGAGCTGGCGCAGCTTGCTGTCTTCAATGGTGCCGCGTTTGCTACCGATTAGCATGGCCAGCAACGTAAGTACCGTTACCTGGGCTGTAAATGCTTTGGTACTGGCTACTCCAATTTCGGGGCCGGCGTGCGTATACGCCCCGGCATCCGATGCCCGGGCAATAGATGAACCTACCACGTTGCAAATACCAAAAATGGTAGCGCCTTTTGATTTAGCCAGCTCAATGGCGGCTAACGTATCGGCTGTTTCGCCGGATTGCGAAATGGCAATAACAATATCACCTTCTTTTATAATTGGATTGCGGTACCGGAACTCTGAGGCATATTCTACTTCTACCGGAATGCGAGCCAAATCTTCGATTAAATATTCGGCTACCAAGCCGGCGTGCCACGAGGTACCGCAGGCTACAATAATTATTCGCTTGGCCTTAACAAATTTATTCTCGAACTCCCGGAAACCACCCATTATTAATTGGTTATGGGCAGCAATTAAACGGCCCCGCATACTATCGTGGATAGAACGTGGCTGTTCAAAAATTTCCTTTAACATAAAATGGTCGTAACCACCTTTTTCAATAGAGTCTAGCTCCATTTGTAAAGTCTGGATATACGGGGTAGTTGGAATATCTTCGCGGGTTTTAACTTTTAGCACGCCATCTTTTATAACCGCAATTTCGTAGTCGTTTACATAAACTACTTCGTTGGTGTATTCAATAATGGGCGTAGCGTCCGAAGCGAGGAAAAACTCGTCTTTGCCTACTCCTATCACCAAGGGGCTACCTTTGCGGGCCGCTATTAACTGGTTGGGTTCATCTTTCGATAATACCACAATGGCGTAAGCACCAACTACTTCGTGTAAGGCTAACCGAACCGCTTCTTCGAGGGTACAATCGTTTTCGTTCTGGATATCTTCGATCAGGTTTACGAAGACTTCGGTATCGGTGTCGCTGTAAAATGTAAAGCCTTTAGATTGCAACAACGTTTTTAAAGAAGCATAATTCTCGATAATGCCGTTGTGAATAATGGCCAGCCGGCCAGACCCGGAATAATGCGGGTGGGCATTTGCATCGTTGGGCTCGCCGTGGGTAGCCCAACGGGTGTGCCCCATACCTATGTGGCTGTTGGTATCTTTATCCGAAATAAAATTTTCCAGGTCGCTTACCTTGCCTTTTTTCTTGTAAACGTTTAAGGTACCGTTTAAAAGCGCAATACCGGCGCTATCGTAGCCCCGGTATTCTAAGCGTTTAAGACCCTTTATAATTATAGGGCAAGCTTCCCTATAACCAATATATGCTACAATTCCGCACATGTATTCTTCTGTATAAAAGCTATAAATTAATTAAGAGGTTAAGCTTAGGAGTATGCGTGCAAATAGCTTTATTGGTTAGTAGAGTAGTATACCCGCAGTTTAATGCCGGTACCAGGCTCCGTATTCAACAGTGTTTGCCGCAAAGTTTGTAATTGTAAAGCAGTTAAGTTGGTTAAGGCTGGGGTAGATGCCGGCGATAACACCAAACCGCTGTTTTGGAGTGTTACGCCGTTAGCTAGTTTACGGTTGTATAATAAACCAGCTAAATACGTGGTAATATCAATGGTATAGCTTTGGGTAGCAGGTCGGTAAGCCCCGGCCGTTGGCTGGGTAACTGCTTCTATTGGGTTACCATTAGCCGCAATACCCCAAATATTACCTTCGTAGCGGGCAATACGGTTGCCATTGGTAGCCCCAAATAAATAAAGGTAAGGCGATGGCTTGTACGTATCGGCTGATTTAACCGGAATTACCAGTTCGGCCCGGTTTATAGCTACGTTGCCTAAAGCATCGCGGAATTTAGCCAAATAAGGAAAAGTTAATTTGGTTTTAAGCCCTACCGACTCTTGCAGGTAAGCCGTATTATTGGTGTTTGCTGCCGGAATAGCATTGCCGCCTTGCTGCAAAGAAGCCAGTGGCGTATTGCTGCGGTTAGCGGTAAGCTGTGTAGAATGGTCAGCAGAAATAAATAAATCGTACTTGAGTTTTTTATCGCCGGCGGTATAATATACCCGGAAATAAGTACTGTCTGTCTGAATAAAGCCTAAAGCAGCCTGGGCGTTATTGGTGGTTGTTAAAGCCAGGCCCGGTAGAAATTTGTTAAACTCGGCCTGACTCGAAAGTGGCGTTTTACCGCTTTGAGCCAAAAGGTCGGTACCAAAAGTATTATTTAATTTAATCCGCACTGGGTACGATTGGGTAACGGTGGTGCTGGTATTATTAACAGTAACTACTTTTCTGTTTATTTTCCGGGGAGTTGGTTTAAAAGTAGCTGTACCAATAACGGTTGGTTCGTAAGGCAAAGCGGTAGTGGTATAATAAGTAACCTCATCCTGAAAAGTTTGCTGCATTTTATGCACGTTAACAGTCAGGTTCTGGAGGGTATCGCCGTAGGCTTCGTTGTAATCCAGTACCAGTACCGTAGAGTCTATCCGGGCCGTAGCAGCATCTGTAAACGTGCCGCCGGGGGTAATACCAATCCGGCTAAACGACTGGGCCGTAACCGCGCCAAAGAGAGGGTTAGTAAAACGGCCTACGTATAGAATTGGCTTTTGAAAAGCAACAATCGAATCGGGGAGTAAAATAGTGGCGGCTTTAACCGTAATAGTGTCGGTAAAAGCGGTGCCCAGAGGAACTTCATTTTCTAAACCGATTTCGCTGGCTTCTTCGCAGGAAATAAGGGTAAAAAGAGAAAAAATAAAAAGAACAGGTGTTCTAGTTAGCCAATTCATTATAAAGGTTGTAGTAAGAATCTAAAAAGTTTTCGTCTGAGTCGGCGCTTACTTGCCGGGTTTTGCTAAATCCATTAAACAAAGCATTGATATTATCACTAAAGCCATCTTCATGCGATTTAACCACCATATCGGCATATTCCATGCCTACTTTCACAAAGCCTTCAAAGTCAGCAGATTTTAATCCGGTAAGCATGCTGTCTTCAATGTCCAGCATTTTTACTTTTTCGAGCAGGTCGTTATCAAATTTATGATCGAAATTGTTGTTATAAACCGTAAATATTGATTTAGCATCTTTAAAAATAGGATCTTTTTTGTAAGTGCTTTTCAGGTACATCGGTATTAAACCGGTCATCCAGTCGTTGCAATGTACAATATCCGGCGACCAACCTAATTTTTTTACTGTTTCCAGTACGCCTTTACAGAAAAAGATTGCCCGCTCGTCGTTATCTGCATGAAATTTATTGTCTTTATCTACCAAAACGGACTTCCGGTGAAAATAGTCTTCGTTGTCAATAAAATAAACCTGCAGCTTGGCATTCGGAATAGAGGCCACTTTAATAATGAGTGGTTTTTCTTCCTCGCCTACCGCAATATTTATTCCGGATAATCTTACTACTTCGTGCAACCGATTCTTTCTTTCATTAATCAAACCAAAGCGCGGTACAAAAATACGTATTTCCATACCTCTTTCCTGCATGGCTTGGGGCAACATTCTCAGGAATTCCGCTACTTTTGTGGTTTGTAAGAAAGGATTGATTTCGGTGGCAGCGTAAAGTATTCTTAGCTTTGACATAGGCTTGAAAAGTATAGGTTAGATGAGGCACAAAATTCGGCAGCACAAAATTACGTAATTTTTACAATATTTTCAATTTTATTCTTTAAAATATACCTTTGCGCCCCATTATAAAGTAAATTTTAAATAAACTGCATGGATATTATCTCAACCGCAGCATCTATTAAGGAACAAACAGAACGTATCCGGAGTTCCGGCCAAACCATTGGTTTTGTGCCTACTATGGGCGCATTACACGCTGGGCACCTGCAATTGCTGCGTACAGCGGCCGCCGAAAACGATGTTACGATCTGTAGTATTTTCGTAAACCCCACGCAGTTTAACAACGCCGCCGATTATACCTTATACCCCCGCTCGCTGCAGACCGATGCGGCGGTTTTAAGCCAACATAATTGCCAAATTTTGTTTGCGCCGGAAGTGCCGGCCATGTACCCTGAGCCCCTGCAGTTAAAATTTGATTTTGGCGACCTGGAGAATGTTATGGAAGGGGCCTTTCGGCCGGGGCATTTTACGGGCGTAGCCGCCGTGGTAAGCAAGCTTTTTCATTTAATAAAACCCCATAAAGCTTACTTTGGTCAGAAAGATTTACAGCAATTTGCCATTATAAACCGTTTGGTAACCGATTTAAGTTTTGATTTAGAGTTGGTGTGCCACCCCATTGTACGGGAACCAGATGGCTTGGCCATGTCGTCGCGTAACCAACGGCTGACGCCCTCCGAACGGCAAGAAGCTATGCAATTATACCGGGCTTTGCAATTGGCACAGGAACTGCTGCCCCACCAACCCTTAGCCAACGTAAAAGCCGCCGTAACTAATTTCTTGCAATCCTACACTTTAATTAAGCTGGAATATTTTGAGATAGTTAACCCCCACAGCTTGCAACCTTTGGCGCAGGTAGGGCCGGGTACCCCGGTAGCCTTGTGTTTAGCGGCTTATGTGGGGCCGGTGCGCCTTATCGATAATATGGTACTGGGTATATAACCATAGCCGTTACCATTAATGCCTGAACGCGAATAAACCTGGTGCTGGTTAATCTTCTTTAAAAATGCATACCTTTGCATTTTATTTATTTATTAAAAGAATGTTAATTGAAGTTTTAAAATCTAAAATACACCGGGTAAAAGTTACCCAGGCCGAGCTGCATTACGTGGGAAGTGTAACCATTGATGAGGACCTGATTGATGCGGCTAATATGGTAGAAAACGAAAAAGTAACCATTGTAAATATAAACAACGGCGAACGCTTTGAAACCTATGTAATAAAAGGCGAACGGGGCACGGGCACTATTTGCCTGAATGGGCCGGCAGCCCGCAAGGTGCAGGTAGGCGATGTGGTAATTATTTTCTCTTACTGCCAGATAGAATTTAGCAAAGCAAAAGAGCACCAACCCACCTTGGTATTCCCAGACCAGCATAACCGATTGGTGTAACCTTTGTATATGAAAAAACTGCTCGACATTTTAAAATATGCGCTGGTTTTTGGCCTGTCGGTATTTTTAATGTGGTACGCTTTAAAAGGTATTGATTTTGAGCTGTTAAAAGCCCAGTTATCACAAACCAATTACGTTTGGCTAAGTATTTCGCTGGCAGTGGCTTTATCGGGTTTTTTAAGCCGGGCTTATCGCTGGAAAATGCAGTTAGAGCCATTAGGCCGCCAGGTAACCTTTGCCGATACTTACCACGCCATGATGATTGGTTATTTGGCCAACCTGGTACTGCCCCGGATGGGCGAGGTATTCCGGTGTTCGGTATTAAAAAGAAGTAGTAATATACCGGTGCAAGCCTCGTTTGGTACGGTTATAACCGAGCGCCTGATTGATATGGTAATGCTCTTATCATTAATGGGTATTGCTTTCCTGGTGGAGTTTGACCGGCTGCATACCTACTTTATTGATTTATTTACCGAAAGATATTCTTCTCTACAAGCCGATAAAACCTTGCTTTACGTGGTAGTAGGCATAATAATAGCGGGTACCCTGGGGTTGCTGATAACGGTGCTTTTCTTTTTAAATCATTTACGCCAGTTTAAGTTTTTCCAGAAAATTATGGCCTTACTGCAAGGCTTGTTAGCCGGTATTTTTAGTATTGCCAAATTGCAGAACAAGCCGGTGTTTATTGGGCATACCTTATTTGTTTGGTTTACTTATTATTTAATGGGCTACCTGTCATTTTTTGCCTTACCGGCTACGGCAGGGTTAAGCCCCCTGGCTGCTTTTTCCGTACTGGTTATTGGTAGCTTGGGTATGAGCGTACCCGTTCAGGGTGGTATCGGGGTTTTTCACATGATGGTGAGTAATACTTTATTGTTGTACGGCATTTCAAAAGAAGCCGGTATGGCTTTTGCCCTAATTAACCATACGTCGCAAACCCTTATGGTAGTAATATTAGGCGGTATCAGTTTTATTTTAAGCTTAGCCCGGAAACCTAAATCGCCCAAACCGGTATTAGATAAACATACAGCTTATGGCAACAGCGGCAGATAAAATTGTTTCCCGTTCCGCTGCCGTCCGGCAGGTAACTGCCTGGCACGAGCAAGGCTTGCGGGTAGTATTTACCAATGGTTGCTTCGATTTGCTGCACCTGGGGCACGTAGATTATTTAGAAAAAGCCCGGCAATTAGGTGACAAAATGATAGTTGGGCTAAATACCGATGCTTCGGTTAGTCGTTTAAAAGGCCCGGACCGGCCTTTGCAAGACGAAATGTCACGGGCTAGAATTATGGCATCCTTGTTGTTTATAGACTTGGTAGTATTGTTTGAGGAAGAAACCCCGTACGAGCTGATAAAAGCAGTTCGGCCAGATATTTTAGTAAAAGGCGATGATTACACCATTCAAAATATTGTAGGCCAGGACCTCGTTCTGGAGAATGGTGGTGAAGTAAAAACCATTGCGCTGGTAAAAGGTTACTCAACTTCAAACATTGTAGATAAAATTAAGCGACAACTAAACTAGTTAAAATAAAATGGGTGGAATATATTTAATTATGATCATCTTCATGCTGGCTAGCATGGCGGTGAGCTGGACATTAAAAAGTAAGTTTAAGAAATATTCGGAAATTGGTTTACAATCAGGTATGAGCGGCCGCGAAGTAGCCGAAATGATGCTGGCCGACAATAATATTACCGATGTACGGGTAATTTCTACGGAAGGTATGCTAACCGACCATTATGACCCTACAAATAAGACGGTAAACCTAAGCGAAGGCGTTTACGCTTCGCGGAGTGCCGCCGCCGCGGCAGTAGCCGCCCACGAGTGTGGCCATGCCGTGCAGCACGCTACAGCTTATAGCATGCTTAAATTCCGGTCGGCCATGGTGCCGGCTTTAAGTGTAGCCTCACGTTATATGCAATGGATATTGTTGGCTGGTATTATCATGATACAGACTACTATACTTCCGTTGGCAATTGGGGTCGCATTATTCGCCTTAACTACTTTATTTAGCTTTATTACTTTGCCGGTAGAATTTGATGCCAGCCGTCGGGCCTTGGCCTGGATGGATAACCGGGGCATTGTTACTACCCAAGAGCATGCCATTGCCAAAGATTCGTTAAAATGGGCTGCCATGACGTACGTAGTTGCGGCTTTGGGTTCACTGGCTACCTTATTATACTATGTATCTATTTTGCTGGGCGGCGGTCGCCGTGATTAAGCTCTCTTAATAAATTATAATTTTACAACGCTGCCCCCGTTATTAAACGGGGGCAGCGTTTTTTATACCGGTTTACAGGCAAATTATCATATAAAAAATGTATGCTTGCATACTAGTTAATATTTTATTAAATTCACTTTAACGTAGTAAATCATATAAACTGTCCACCTAAATAAAGATTTATTCTGATATGAATTTCGAGTTAACCGAAGAACAACTGGCCGTACGGGACGCCGCCCGAGATTTTGCCCAAACCGAATTGCTACCCGGTGTAATAGAACGCGACGAGCACCAGAAGTTTCCGGCCGAGCAGATCCGGAAAATGGGCGAACTGGGTTTTTTAGGCATGATGGTAGATCCCCAATACAATGGTGGTGGCCTCGACACCGTTTCTTACGTGTTGGCGATGGAAGAAATATCAAAAATAGATGCTTCGGCTTCGGTGGTTATGTCGGTTAACAACTCGCTGGTTTGCTGGGGCCTTGAAAAATACGGTACTGAAGACCAAAAGCAGAAATATTTAACCCGCCTGGCTACCGGCGAAATAATTGGAGCCTTTTGTTTATCAGAACCGGAAGCCGGTTCTGATGCAACCATGCAGCGGACAATGGCAGTAGACTGCGGCGATCATTACTTGCTTAACGGCACCAAAAACTGGATTACCAACGGCAGTACAGCCAGTGTTTACCTGGTAATTGCGCAAACCCATCCGGAGCAAAAACACCGCGGAATTAACGCCCTGATTGTAGAGCGCGGCATGGCTGGTTTCGAGATTGGCCCCAAAGAGAATAAGTTGGGCATCCGGGGCTCCGATACCCACTCGCTTATGTTTACTGATGTAAAAGTACCTAAAGAAAACCGGATTGGAGAAGATGGTTTTGGTTTTAAATTTGCCATGAGTGTTTTAGCCGGCGGCCGTATTGGTATTGCTGCCCAAGCCTTAGGTATTGCCTCAGGTGCTTACGAACTGGCTTTAAATTATGCCAAACAGCGTAAAGCTTTTGGTGTGGAGATTGCCAAACACCAAGCTATCCAGTTTAAACTGGCCGACATGGCTACCAATATTGATGCGGCCCGTTTGTTGTGTATACAAGCTGCCGCCGACAAAGATGCCGGCCGGGATTATATCAGATCCGGAGCCATGGCCAAATTATTTGCCTCACGGGTAGCCATGGAAACTACCGTTGAGGCCGTACAGGTACACGGCGGTTATGGATTTGTAAAAGAGTACCACGTAGAGCGCTTAATGCGCGATGCCAAAATAACCCAAATTTACGAAGGAACCTCTGAGATTCAGAAAATAGTAATTTCAAGAGAAATACTAAAATAAGATAAAATCGTGATATAAAAATAGTCCTGTAACGTTGTTTTAGCCTTTTACGAATAATTTTATGAAAATTTTTCAATTTATTTTGAATTTTTAAAAGATAAGCATTAGCTTTATGCTTCGAAATATAACTTTACAGGAAAAAATATAAATTATAAGCATCATGGAAGATTACAATAAGGTAATTGAATCACTCGGCGTCCGATATATCAAATCTAAGAATCAGGTATTACAACAACCGTTTATGGTGCGCAACTTTTATGATGTGGGTAACAACCTGATTCTTTTGCATAAAGGTTTGATAGCATTTGGCGACGAGCAGCACGTAGTAGAAGAAGGCGAAATGCTTTTTGTACCGGGCGGACGCAGCACAAAAATTTACTACGGCGAATTGGATGGTCGTACCATTTCGAACGACGACTTGATAACCAACCGCGATAAATTCTTTAAAAGCAACACCGATTTAGATTTAATCGCTGATGCCGAAGATAGCCACAGCTTTGTAAGTTTTGAAGCCAAAGTTTTTGATTCAGTTAATTTCTTTGCCTCGCTGGATGTGCCGGCTTTCTTGATTTCGGGTAATTCTAAACTGGCTACCTTGGTAATTAAGGTAATTGAGGAAAGTTTACAGGATTTGCCTGGCAAAGAGCGGCTTATAACCATCTATACCGAGAATATTGTAGTAGAAATTGTACGCTACATCTTACGCAATAAGATGTTTGTGGAGCAATTGGCTACTAACAGTACTTACTTTAAAGATCCGCGCCTGATAGATCTGTTTAACTACATTAAAGAGAATATTGGCGGCGATTTATCAAACAAAGTGCTCTCTAATGTGGCTAACGTATCCGAAGATTACGTAGGGCAATATTTTAAAATGCTTACCGGTATTAACCCGCAAGATTACATCGAATACCAGCGGATGGAACGGGCTGTATTCTTGTTGCGTACTACCAAAAAGAGTATTCGGGAAATTGGCAAAGAAGTGGGTTACAAAGATACTGCTTACTTCTGCCGTCGGTTTAAGATGATGTTTGGTATTCCGGCTGGTAAAATGCGTCGCCGGGAATCGGCTATGAACGAATAAGGTTCAGAACCAAATTTATTTATAAAGAGGCTGCCCCACGCATGTGGAGCAGCCTCTTTTTTTATCTGAAGTGCATAACAATTTAACTTGGTTCTTCTCCAGCAAAACTCATTGTATTTTCTGATTGGGCTTGGCGGTAATCTGATTGGCTTTTAGGATGGTTTAAATCCAACAAATAAGAAAAGTGTAAATTGCTGGCTGAAGAAAAGATTAAGTTAAACAAGAATCAAAATCTCATTCAAATAATGGCGTCTTTAATTAATCCAAATATGGCTGCAGTTACTTTTGCTTCATAATTGGACAATTAAAAATTCTGGCTTAAAAAATCATTGTTATATAAGTGGCCGTAAAATATGGGTTAATCAAAAAAGCAGGCTAACTGCCAGGAGCAAAATATTACCGGTAAGTTGTTGAAATTATAAAGCTACTGTGGCGCGGGCATTAAAAGACTGTACTACCTGGGCAATCTGAGTAATAAAATCCGGATTTTTCTCGATGTGGTTGCCCACTACCAGTACATCGGCACCGGCAGTTAATGCTGCACTGGCTTTTTGCGGACTATTTATACCACCACCCACTAATAAGGGAATATTTATTACCTGGCGCACGGCCTGGATCATATCGGGCGTAATGGGGTGCAAAGCGCCGCTACCGCCATCGAGGTAAATCAGGTGCAGGCCCAGCATTTCGCCGGCCAGGGCTGTGCAGGCAGCTACACCGGGTTTGTCGTGCGGCAACGGGGTGGTGCCACTCATGTAAGAAGCGGTAGTTTGCCGGCCAGAATCTACAAGCATATACCCGGTAGGTAAAATTTCTAAGCCGCTGGCTTTAAGTATAGGCGCCGCAATTACGTGCTGACCAATTAAAAACTCAGGGTTGCGGCCCGATATAAGCGAGAGTAACAGAATGCCGTCGGCATCGGGGTTAATTTGCAGGCTATTGCTGGGGAATAAAATAACCGGAATAGCAGAATTTTCTTTGATTAGGTTAATTAAAGCAGGTTGGTTGTTTTGGGTTACCAGGCTGCCACCCACCAGAATATAGTCTACGCCATGGTTGTTGCACCGTGCTACTACATCCAGACAACCTTTTTCATCGAGGTTGTCTGGGTCCAGCAAAACGGCAAAAGATTTATAACCGGCACTGTGTTTATCTTGTAGTTTCTGATATAAATCGCTTTTAAACGGCATCCTCTTCGTGGTAGGAAAAATCGATATCTTTGGTTTCGGGTTCTTCCGAAGCTGCAATATCGGTATTTTTAGGCATTTGCAGGTACTCTTCGGCTTTTTTACTCAGATAAACCAATAAGAAAGCCGTTACCTGCTGTGATATAGCCTTGGCCATATCAGACTGAAAAAAAGCTTGCGCAATACTGCTTATAGCCGAAGGTTCTTGTGTATTAGCCTGGTAGCTATTGGTGTTATGGCTACTGGTGTAGGTCTGGGCCGGGTCCTGGTGCAGGGCAGTCGTATAATCCAGGCTGCCATCGGGCTGCACCACTTCATCGGCGGGCCGGTAAGCTGGTGGCGTTAATAACAAAGGAGCCGTACGACCTTTTAATCGTTTAGGGGCTTTTTTTTTACCACGAAACATGGAGCTGATCATCCAAATGCCGGCTAAGGCGCCACCCGCAATTAACAAGGTTTTACCAACCTGCTGCGATTTATTTTTTAGGTCAGATACATCATTCAGCAAAGCATTTTTATACTCTTCCTTTTGCCTTTCCAGAAATTCTTTTTGGTCCTCAAAAAGCGGATTGTTTAAATCACTCATAATGGGTCGTTACGTTTATCTTGTTTGTAAATAGTATTATCAAAAGTTTTGTCGGCCAGGCCCTGAAATACTTTTTTATCTAATCCCATAATTAAGATTACAAATAAAATTACGTAAAAAAGTGTTATGATGCCAAAGCCCCAGAAGCTGCTGTCGAGCAAATGGTTTAGTAGCAGGCCTAAAAAAATATTTAAAAATATAACGGCCATAAACCCAGCAAAACCCAGCAAAATAGCGTGCAGCATAGAAATAAAACCACTTTTCATTTTGGTCTGTATTTCCAGCTTTATCAGGTCTATCCGGGTATCTATGTAACCCATCAGGTTACCAATCATGCTGTCCGTTCGGTTATTTTTATCGTCATTCATCATAGTTTTATTTTATTTTTACAAAATCTGGCACATTCTGGTCGTAAAATTGTTCTTTATATTAGATAAACACTATAATATTCGAAAATTGTATTACGAAAAACAAAACAGATTGTCTGAGATTTTACGTAATTTAATATAATAGATATTCACGCAATATTACTTCTTTGCAATCAAACTACTATACTATACTGGGTATAACGGCCTCAGCTACGGCTAAGGAAATTAAGGTGGCCTATAAAAATCTGGCTATCCAGTACCACCCGGATAAACACCAGGGAAACACTTATTTTGAGGAAAAGTTTAAACAAGTAAACGAAGCTTACCAAGTTTTGTCTAATCCGCAGAAGCGGGCTGTTTACGACCTCAAACTGCAATATTTATTGCAAGCGCGCCTCCGGCAGCAGGCACAGCAGCAATACCAGTACCAGGGACCGGTACGGCGGCCGGCTTCGGTAACGGAACGGCATTACCGGCCTATTCCTAAATCGCAGTTTCTCCGGAAAGACTACTACATTGTAGCAGCTATTTTTGGAGCCGTAATTGTTTTTAGCCTGTTACTAAAGCTGGTAATGGACCACGTTACTGCCGTAGACCGTTACAAAGAGGCCTTAACTTATATTGAGCAGGAAAAATGGAGCACGGCCCATAGCTTTTTAACCGAAGCCATTCATTTTAAACCCAAATACGCCGAAGCCTATTTTAAGCGGGCTTACATTGAGATGGAAGTAAGCCGCGACTACCCGGCCGCTTTAGCCGATTTGGATGCTTCTATCTCTTACGCCGAACAGATAACCCCGCAAATGTATTACCTGCGCGGAAAATGCTACCAGGCCATGGGTAATAACTTTGGCGCCGAAGCTGATTTGTCGCAGGCTATTGATAAAGATAAACGCTTTGGCCTGGCTTATTACGACCGGGGTATGCTCCGGGCCATGATGTTAAATAAATTTCTGGAAGCCATCGAGGATTTTAACCAATATTTTAAACACAGTTTGCCCAACGAGGCCATGCGTAAAGATGCCCTGTATTACCGTGGCTTTTGTTATTACCTTACCCAGCAAAATAAATTGGCTTTAGTCGATTACCGGCAGGTATTACAGCAAGACCCCCAAAACGCCCGGGTTTATTTTTTAATAGGGAAAGCCCAGATTGAGTTGGATAGTATGGCAGCTGCCTGCACCAACTTTAGCCGGTCTTTTGGGTTAGGTTACCAGGCTGCCTTCGGCGATATTCAGCGGTATTGTACTACCCGATAAAGTTTAGTCTTCCCAAATGGCCACGTACGGTTCTTGGTTTGCTCGCCGGTAGCCCCTAAACATAAGTTGGGTTTCGTACTCCATGGCAATATTACCTTGTGGGTCCAGGGCAATTAAGTTCCGGTCTTTCTCTATCAGGTCGTGGTAAACTTCGCGGGCTTGTTTAGCGGCTTCGGCAATTGGTAAACCTTTGTATTTTACCAGGGCATACACTTCGTGGGCAATTACTGCCCGCATAATGCTTTCGCCGTCGCCGGTGCAGGAAACCGCACAAACCTGGTTATTGGCGTAGGTGCCGCATCCAATTAGTGGGCTATCACCAATGCGCCCCTCGCGTTGACCGGTAAGGCCGCCCGTAGAGGTTGCCGCCGCCAAATTGCCGTGTTTATCTAGAGCTACGGCACCCACAGTATCTTTAGAAGGTTTCGCCAGAGCTTGTTCTTTTTCGGCTGCCAGTTCCTCTTCTTTTTCGGCAGTTGTGAAATAATCTTCCGGTACTATTTCCAAACCCACTTCCTGGGCGTAAGCCGTAGCGCCTTTGCCGCTTAAAGCTACGTGCCGGCTGCGTTCCATAATAATGCGGGCCAAACTAACCGGGTTCTTTACGTTTTTTACCCCCATTACAGCCCCTGCGGCCAGAGTTTTGCCGTCCATAATGGCCGAGTCAAACTCATGTTGGCCGTTTTGGGTAAGGGCACCACCTTTGCCCGCATTAAACAAGGCATTATTTTCGAGGCTGCAAACAGCGGCTTCTACGGCTTCTACCGCCGTGCCGCCGTTATTTAAAATTTCCCAACCGGCTTGCAAAGCCGTGTGCAGGCCCTGCCGGTAGCTGGCTTCTTTTTCCGGCGATATTTCTTCGCGACCTTTATCTTCGGCACCGCCGTGTATAACAATTACAAAATCCTGGGGCATAAAATTATCTTTAAGAAGTTAAAATGATAATTTCTAGTTAAATTGAGTGATTCTTACGTGCCCCCGCAGGCAGTGTTCCGGAAAAAATACGTAAAAGCAGGTGCGTAGAATTGCGGTATTAAGTAAAGAATAAGCCGTAATTAATATTATTGCACTATTTGTAAAACGCCAAACTTTATCTGACTACGTTACTTTAAATAAGGAAGTACAGCAATATTTGCGGGGATAGATTTACTTAATAGTTGTAAAATCGGCTTAAATTTTAGCTAAGCAAACTAGGCTTAAGTTACATGCCAATGAACGACCCTCAGCAGCATAATAATTGCTGCTAGAGTTTTTGTTTTAGGATTTGCCGTAAAATAGCTGCTTACGCCGTAACTCTTAGAGAATAAAATTATAGTTCAATCAGTATCCAAACCTAGCTTAATGCCCGCACCAGAATTATCAGCCCATAACTTACCGCATTATACCCAGGCCAACGCAACCAGCCAGAAAGTAAAGACTTACCCGGCCGTACTAAAAGTAAAAGCTCCTACGCCGCTGCCCGCCACACCCGGCGAAAAGTTTACCCCACCCGCTCCGCAAACTACCGGCTTAGATACACCCGAAATAGCCGAATGGACCCGCACCGCCGGCCCCGACGAGTCGATTGTACTAACGGGTATTAATTTTACCCCCGATACCCGGTTTGCGGTTTATGCCCACGATGTGGTAAAAGATGCCAAAGTAATGCAAATATTCCCCGACCGGGCGGTGATAACTTTGCCCAAAATACTGCCGCGCTGGTCTATGTACTGGGTGTGGCCGGTTAATAAAGCGGGTTATGGTTTGCCGGTAGCGGTAAATAAAACTGAAGCCTGGTGGTTAGGTCCGGATAAAGTGAGCGCGGGACAGGTGATATCGGTATTTGGTACAAATTTGGCCGAGCAGAATGGCACCGGGGCGCTGAAGAGTTATATTTATATTACTAGTCGTAGCGGAAGCGGCCGGTGGGCCAAGGTAACAGGTATAAATCCGTATAAAATAGATTTTGAAGTACCGGCTAATTTAGTTGCCGGCGAATACGAAGTTTGGGCTTATAATGGGCACGGCGGTAATTTTGGGTGGGCCGCACCTTTAAGATTAACCCTGACTGAAGCACCCCGGATCTCGGCTAAAGAATTTAACGTAAAAGATTACGGCGCTTCGCCAGCCGCTTCGCCGGAAACAAACAGTAAGGCCATTGGCAAAGCTATTGCGGCCGCCCGGGGTATTGCCGGCGCCACGGTCGTTTTTCCGGCGGGCACCTTTTTATTGAACGATTACCTGCCCGCCATCGATAATTTAAATTTTAAAGGAGCCGGCAAAGACAAAACCATACTTAAATGTGCGCCCAATTATGCCAAATCGGCGCAAGGTTTGTTGTCGGGCCGGGTACAGCATTTTAGCATCAGTCATTTAACCCTCGATACCAACCATAACTACAAAGGTGCCCTGGAGAAACCCATATTTTTGCGCGGTAGCCAGCATATAAAATTAACCAATGTGGGCTTGCAGTGTGCCGGTTACGATATTATGGACTTACACGATTGCCGGTATATTTATTTAACGGGCTGCGACATAGTAGGCAAGGCTACTTTTTTAGGCAACGGTTCGCAATTGTTTTTCGATAAAAATAATTTTAAGTTAACCAACGATACCGATATGGCGCTGCATACCTGGGGCGGCGTGGGCATAAGTTTAACCCGCAATACCTGCCAGGACTTAGATAATTCCGATCCAGACAATGGCGCCGGGTGGGGCAAAGGCCGGTTTTTTACCGGCAGTGGAACCTGGGGGAGTTGCCGCAATACGTACCTCGGCGAAAATATTACTACTGATTTAACCGTGCGGCCGCAGCATAACCCTATCTGGCACGGCAAAGACCCCGACCAGAATTCTGGTGAACAGTTTTTATGGGAAGGCGGCGAAGGTAAATGGGCTGGCTACGCATTATCGGCTACCGAAAGCACGCTTACCCTCTCAGATTATAAAAATAATGCCCCTAATGCCCAATATGCTATTATTTCTAAAGGCAAAGGTTTTGGGCAATCGCGGCGCATAACCGCCAACCAGAACGGCACCGTAACCTTACACGAACCCTGGCGGGTTATACCGGATAAAACCAGTTTTGTGTTAATCGGCGATTACCATGACCGCCTGATTATTTACCGCAACTTTTTAGATGGCAAACCCCGCGCCGCCAATAATGGTGCCCATACGGCTGCTGCCGGCATTGAGCCTTACGGCGGGGTGCTTAACTTCATCGCCGCCGATAATACCCTGCAGAGTTTACGCCAAGGCATTGCCAGCTTTGCTTTGCAGCACAATGTAGGCCACGAGCCCAACTTCTTTCATTTGTATGTAAATAATAAATTTAAAGGCTGCCGCTGGGCGGTTCAAAATTGGGCTTTCCCCAACGCCGGCAAAACGGTAGCTTCTGAAGGGCCTTATTTATTTGGTTTAATTTACCGGCGCAATGTAGCCCAGAACTCGGTAGTAGCCGATATTAATAACCAGGTGCCTACCAGCGGCAAACCCATTGTAGATTTGGTGGTGTACGAACATAATACCTTGCAAGTAGGGCCCACCAAAGTAGCCGGTATAGGTACCGAAATATTTTACGAGAACCGGAAGTAAAGAATATTTTAGGTTATTTCTATCTGGTGGTATTGCAGCCAGTTTTTAACCAGGCTCAGGTAATGCTTCAGGTAATTTGCTGATAAAAATATATTCGACCAGTTATCGAAGCGTTGGCACTGCACGCCTAAATAAAATATCCAGACGGCTAATCCGGCATAAGGCAGTAGCTTTAGCTCCGCCTCGGGTAGAGGCGTAATTTCCTGATAACCCTTGTAAAAGCTTTTTAGCTTAACTTCAAATATTTCTTTATCGGGTTCGGTATTAAATAACTGCAGTACAAAATAAGCCAGATCCAGCACTAACCAGCCATTGCCGCAAAAGTCAAAATCAAAAAGGGTTATGGTGGCATCATTCTGTATACTCATGTTGTCGTACCACACATCCAGGTGTACCACGCCGGTTCTTAACGGAGGAGCAGCGTTAAATAAAGTAGCTAGCTGGTTGCCGGCCTTTTGCAGGAACTGCATCTCGGGCATAGATTCCGGGAAAAAAGCTTTTGCGTACTCGTAAGGCAAATGGGCTAAAATGTGGGCTTGGTAAGTAATTCTGTTTACCGGTAGGTTAGCGGTTACGCGGTGCAGCCGGGCCAGGAGCAAACCAATATGGTAGCAGGTCTCTTGCGGTAAATTCCTGATTTTACTACCCTGTGCGTAAGAAAAAAGTACGGCATAGCGGGTGCCTTCGGGCGCCGGCAGCATTTGGATATATTTCCCTTGTTTATCCCGGATAGGGTAAGATACCGGTATGTTAGCCACTTGCAACAGGTTTAGCACCCGCAGCTCTTCTGCTATTTCGGTTTCGGTGCGCCAGTTGTAGCTGTAAACCCGGAATACATATTGGTTTTCGTTTTCCGAAACCAAATACGTATGATTAATTCCCGTCCGGAAAACTTTGCAGGTAGTGGTGCGGCTAAAACCATATTTCTCTCCAATAAACAAGGCTAGTTGCCCGGCAGAAAGAACAGAATGAGTAACCGGGAAATGTGTCATGTAGGATCTGGTTTATAATATTTTGCCGGAGTGTTTCTGCGCTGGTTGGCGTTAATCTTTTCTGTATTAAACTTTTACTAACGGGTGGCTTTAATCCGAAATACTGTTTTAACGTATTATACCGTTAAATAGAGAAACCAAGAAGTTAGTAAATGAATCTGGAATTAAAAAGTTGGAGCTATTACATAGAACGCTTATCAGATAATATTAGTAACTGGGAATATTATTTAATGCTTATTTATGCCAATAAATTTACGGTAGCGGCCGTGCTGCTGGTGCTGTTGGTCCTTTATAAGCTGGCCAAAAGGCACTACATGAAAACCATCAAATATTTTCGCTCCGGCGATATTATCCAGGTTTGGAAATTAACCGGTAAAACCCGTTCCGGAGTATTATCAAAGTTCGATAGTAATAATATTTACTTTATACCCAATAACAGTTACCACATTGTGCAGCGCAAATGGTATTGGCTTTTTCTGATGGAAAATGTTTCGTTAGAAGAAAGAGGAAAATAGGCCGGTAGTTTGTTATGATTGGAAATTTATCCCCGGTAATTTAAGGCAATTTACTAACAAAATTGGTGGTTAAGCAAAGGGTATAAAAAAAGCCTCAGATTTCTCTGAGGCTTTTTGTGCTGGTGGTGATGATTGGAATCGAACCAACGACACAAGGATTTTCAGTCCTTTGCTCTACCAACTGAGCTACATCACCAGCACCTTTTGATTAAAAAGTATGCAAAAGTAAGTAATCCGAATTAAGTGTGCAACACATTCGTGAAAAAATATTTTTACCCGAGAAATTACTTACTTTTATTATCATTACGTACGTTAAGCTTTATAGAAGTAAGTAACCTTAAGTTTTAGACCTAAACTGCATGATTAGCAATATTATTTTTCTGCTGGTTGCCGTAGCCGGTATTGGGCTATTTGTTTGGCAGCTCCGGAAAATTATTAAAAATATAAATCTGGGCCGCGATAAAAAGATTTTGGGTAACCCGCAGGAACGCCTGAATAAATTATTATTGGTGGCTTTTGGGCAGCAAAAAATGTTTAAACGGCCCTGGCCGGCTATTCTGCACGGCATTGTGTACGTAGGTTTTCTGGTAATAAATATTGAGGTACTCGAGATTTTAATTGACGGTATTTTTGGCACGCACCGCGTTTTAAGTTTTTTAGGTCCGGTTTATAGTTTATTAATGGCAGTAAACGAACTGCTGGCTTTACTGGTAATTGTGGCTTGTGTTATATTCCTGGCGCGCCGCAATATTACCCAGGTGCCCCGTTTAACCCGCGGACCCGAAATGCGCGCCTGGCCCCGGCTTGATGCCAATATTATTTTGGTTATCGAAATCGTACTTATGTTCGCACTTTTTGCCTTTAACACCGCCGACCTGAAAATATTCGGGTTGCGAGGCGAAGAACTGCCGGGCAGCTTTCCGGTTAGCCAATTATTTGTAAATGTTTTGGGCAATGATGTCGCTACGCTGGAAGTGATTCGGAGTGCCGGCTGGTGGATTCATATTGTTGGGATACTGGCTTTCCTGAATTATTTGCCCAGCTCCAAGCACTTCCATATTATTATGTCGTTCCCCAACGTCTATTACTCGCGGCTGGAGCCCAAAGGTAAATTTACGACCAACGAGAGCATTACCCACGAAATTAAAGCCATGCTGGACCCCGGCTACCAGGTGCCTGCGCCGCCCGCCGATGCTGAACCGCAGAAATTTGGGGCCAAAGACGTAGAAGACCTGAGTTGGAAACAACTAATGGACGCCTACACCTGTACCGAGTGCGGCCGCTGTACCGATGTGTGCCCGGCTAACTTAACCGGTAAGCTGCTGTCGCCGCGCAAAATTATTATGGATACCCGCGACCGGCTGGAAGAAAAAGGAGAACATCCCGCTATTTTTCGGCCCAACCATTACAAAGAAATGGGCGAGGAGCGCGTTAAAACCACCGAAGAAAATACTTTGCTGCGCGGCTACGTTACGCCCGAAGAGCTTTGGGCCTGCACCACCTGCAACGCCTGCGTAGAAGCCTGCCCGGTAAATATCGATCAGCTTTCGTCGATTATGGATATGCGGCGGTTTTTGGTACTGGAAGAGTCGGCGGCCCCCAACGCTTTAAATGCCATGTTTACCAACATCGAAAACAACGGTGCGCCCTGGGCTTTCTCTCCTTCTGACCGCCTGAATTGGGCCGATAATTTGTTTGTAGCGGAGAAAGAAGGTAACGCTTAGCAATTAGCGGGTAGCTGTTAACAATTAGTGTTTAGCAGTTAACCCTTTAAATATGTAAGTAAACTGAATTTTATAAGAGCAATTAGAAGCAGATTTAACGAGCCTGACTTCTATTAACAACTAAATACCACTAGCTAATAGCTAACTGCTAACAGCTAATTACTAATTACTATCAATGAAAAAACAAATTACGGTACCCACCATGGCCGATTTTATGGCCCGCGGCGAAATGCCCGAAATATTATTCTGGGTGGGTTGTGCCGGCGCTTTCGACGATCGTTATAAAAACGTAACCCGCGCTTTTGTACGCATACTGGAACACGTGGGCATTAAATACGCAGTGTTAGGTTTGGAAGAAACTTGCACCGGCGACCCGGCCAAACGGGCCGGCAACGAATTTTTGTTTCAGATGCAGGCCATGACCAATATACAAGTGCTGGATAGCTATGGCATTAAGAAAATTGTAACGGCTTGTCCGCACTGCTTTAACACTATTAAAAACGAATACCCCGATTTAGGCGGTAATTACGAAGTAATTCACCACAGCACTTTTTTGCAGCAACTCATAAACGAAGGCAAAGTGCGGTTGGCAGATGGCGGCGAGTTTAAAGGCAAGCGCATTACCTTCCACGACTCTTGCTACCTGGGCCGGGCCAATGGCATTTACGAAGCTCCGCGCGAAGTACTGGCTGCTTTAGACGCCGACCTGGTAGAAATGAAGCGGAGCCGTGCCAATGGTTTGTGCTGCGGTGCCGGCGGGGCCCAAATGTGGAAAGAACCTGAACCCGGCAAAAAAGACATAAACCTGGAGCGTACCGAAGAAGCCTTGGCTACCAATGCAAATGTTATTGCCTCGGCTTGCCCGTTTTGTATGACCATGCTGTCTGATGGGGTTAAAAACAAAGACCGCGAAGGCGAAGTAAAAGTTTTTGATATTGCCGAATTAATTGCCTCGGCCGAAGGGTTAAATGCTTAGTTCTATCTCTGGTTGTTGATTGCTAACTATTAATTATTGATTATTAATTGTTTACTAAACATAAGTCTTTGTTATAAAACAAAGGCAAAACGCGACTACCTCCGCCCTTGCCGCGTCTTATGACCGGCAAGTATTAAGAAAGGACACCGCAGCCGCGGCGGCCTGATTTATGTTTTTGGAAATTCCGGTTACACTTACAACCTTTTAAAATGGAAATAAGACTTAAAATTTACGAACTTTTGCTGCTAGCTTTAGGGCTGATTTGCCTTGGTATAAATATCGGGTTAACCCTTGCCGAAGTATTCACCGTTCAAAGCGGAATTATTTATGCCGGCCTGTTTTTATTTCCTATATTATCTATTGTTTTTAGAAAACGATTTAGATTAACAAATTAAATAATGAAAGTTGATTTTTCCTTGGCTCATACCCGCAGGATTAATCAGTTGTTAAAAACAAATAATTAAAATGTACATTCCTTTTCACCAGTTACCTCAGCACTCCCGGGTTTGGATTTACCAGGCCAGCCGCGACCTGACCGATGCCGAAGTAGAAGAACTTAATCCGGTACTTACCCAATTCGTTACCGAATGGACCAGCCACGGGCAAAAATTACAAGCCTCAGCCCAGCTTTTTTACAACCGTTTTTTAGTAATTGGCAACGACGAAGACGTAAATTCGCCGAGCGGCTGTTCTATAGATGCCTCGGTGCGTTTTGTGAAACAGCTCGAAGAACGCCTGAACGTAACTTTCTTTGACCGCACCCAGTTAGCTTTTTATAATAACAGCGCCGTAGAAGTAGTGCCATTAAAAGCCATTAAAGACAAAATTAACGCCGGCGATTTGCAGCAGGATAGTCTTTATTTTGATAATACCGTGGCTACAGCGGGGCAAATTCAGAATAACTGGCCCAAACCCGCAAAAGAAACCTGGCTGGCGCGTTATTTCTAAAATATATTTAGGTAAATATGCGTTGTAAATAAGATTATTTAAATAAGCCTTAACTACCATTTATTTATACTGCTGCCCAAATTAATGAAGCAAAAATTATACACACTCCTTTTCTTAAGCTGGTTTATGACCATGGCTGCCTGCGGCGTGGTTAATAAAGCCGGTAAAGCAAATAAATTATTTGAGCGGGAAGAATACCAGGGCGCTATTCAGCTTTACGGCAAATTATTAAAAAATAAACCCAACGATGGGCTCTTGAATTTCCAGATGGCCGAGTCGTACCGCAAATCTAATCGGATACAACTGGCCGAGCCTTATTACAAAGCGGCCCTGGATAACGGCTATAAAAAAGAAGATGTGTACTTAAACTACGGTTTGGCCTTGCGGGCCAACGGTAAGTACAACGAAGCCAGCACCGAACTTACCCGTTACGCCGAAGTGGGTGCGAATAAAACGTACGTAGAGCGGGCGCGCCGCGAAGTAGCTAACTTAACCGAACTGCCGGAAGTACTGAACAAGAAAAATTATTACGAAGTAAAACCATTAGACCCCATTAATACCGATGCGGCTGATTTTGGCATTGCCATGGCCAACGGCGAATTAATATTTGCCTCGTCGCGGGGTGGTGGGGCCGTTTTTAAAGGCAATGGCCAAGGCTTTACTGATTTATACGCATTTAAACCCGATAACCCGAACGATGTGACCAGTGCCGGTGCCGTGCGCAAGTTTGATGAGCAAATGAATTTGGCGGGTATTCACGATGCAGTAGCTACTTTTACCCCCGATGGCAAAACCGTAATATTTGCCCGCAGCAACGAGGGTACCAAAAAAGGCCGCCTGAGTGTAGATTTATTTATTTCCCGGTTCCGTTCCGGCGCCTGGACCGAGCCACGTTCCATCCGGCTAAATAAAACCGATGCCTGGGACTCCACACCATTTTTAGCGCCCGACGGCAAAACCCTGTATTTCGCCTCTGACCGCAAAGGCGGCCTAGGTGGTACCGATATTTATAAAGCCACCCTGGATGATAATGGTAATTTTTCGGCACCCGAAAATTTAGGTGCCCCGGTAAATACACCTGGCAACGAAAGTTTTCCGGCAATAGGCTCTGATGGCACGTTTTATTTTTCGTCGGATGGGCACCCCGGCTTAGGTAAGCTCGATATTTACCGGTTAGAAAATAACCAGGTAGTAAATTTAGGCACCGAAATAAACTCTACCGGCGACGACTTTGGCATTTACCCGCTTAACGCCGAATCAGGCATATTTTCGTCGGAGAGAGAAGGCGGTAAAGGCAGCGACGATATTTATTTCTTCCGGAAAAATCAGCCCAAACTGGTTAATTTCTTTGTAGATGTAAAAGTACTGGAGCGGCTGGAAGGTAATGCCAACACCACCAAGCCCATGAACAACGTAAAAGTTACCCTGCAAGATGCTCAGGGTAAACGCATTGAAGACGAACTAAGTAACGAAGCCGGTAATTTAAGCTTTGCCCTCGATACAGCCAGCACATATTCTATTATTGCCGAGCGGCCGGGTTATTTTGCGGCCCGCCAGGCCATAACCACCGTTGGCAAAACACCGCCGCAAGCTTCGCTTACCAAACCTTTAACCGACATCCGGTTATCGGCCACATTAACTTTAGCTAAAATTGTTAAGAACAAACCCATTGTAGTAGAAAATATTTACTACGATTTAGATAAAGCTGATATTCGGCCGGATGCAGCCCTGGAGTTAGATAAACTGGTACAAACGTTGGTAGATAACCCTAAAATTACCATTGAGTTAAGCTCCCACACCGACGTACGCGGCAAAGATGCTTATAACTTAGATTTATCGCAGCGGCGGGCCAAATCGGCGGTGGAATATATTATTTCTAAAGGCATAGACGCCAAACGGGTAACAGCTAAAGGTTACGGCGAAACCCAGTTAATCGTGAAAAACGCCAAAACCGAAGAAGAGCACCAACGCAACCGCCGCACCGAATTTAAAGTTACCCGCATTGCGGAGTAGTGGTTAGTGGTTCGTATTTAGAGTTTAGTTTTCAGCGTTAAGCTAATTAATTCAGTATTATATTTTAGAAAACTCCTGCCAGAAAGCCGCTTATTAAAGCGGCTTTCTTATTTTTGTGCCAGTAATTAATTTGTTGGTCTGCCTTACTACCGAAAGCTAATAACTAATTACTAACCACTAATTACTTTAAAATGGAAAATCGCTATTTGCGCCGGGGTGTTTCGGCCTCGAAAGAAGACGTACATGCCGCCATTAAAAATATAGACAAAGGCTTGTTCCCGCAGGCGTTTTGTAAAATAATTCCGGATTTACTCGCCGGCGACCCCGCTTACTGCAACATTATGCACGCCGACGGCGCGGGTACTAAATCGGCACTGGCTTACCTGTACTGGAAAGAAACCGGCGATCTATCGGTTTGGAAAGGCATTGCCCAGGACGCTATTATCATGAACGTAGACGATTTGTTGTGCGTAGGGGCTATAGATAATATTTTGCTTTCGTCTACGATTGGGCGGAATAAAAATTTAGTACCCGGCGAGGTAATTGCGGCTATTATTAATGGTACCGAAGAAATATTGCAACTGCTCCGCGATAATGGTATGGGCATTTACAGCACTGGCGGCGAAACCGCCGATGTGGGCGACCTGGTGCGCACCATTATTGTAGACAGCACCGTTACGGCCCGCATGCGCCGCGACGAAGTAATATCTAACCATACTATTCAGGCCGGTGATGTAATTGTGGGCTTTGCCTCGGCTGGCCAGGCCACTTACGAAACCGAATACAACGGCGGCATGGGCAGCAACGGCCTTACTTCGGCCCGCCACGATGTTTTTGCCAAATACCTGGCCCAACAGTACCCCGAGAGTTTTGACCCCGGCGTGCCCGCCGATTTGGTTTATTCCGGCGGGTATAAACTCACCGATGTAGTACCGGGTCTGGGGGTTACCATGGGTAAGCTGGTATTATCGCCGACCCGTACGTATGCGCCTTTGGTGCGCGAAATATTGCAGGAGCATCGGCCGCATATACATGGTATGGTACATTGCAGCGGCGGCGCGCAAACCAAAGTGCTGCACTTTACCCAACAGGTACATATTATAAAAGACAATTTGTTGCCGGTGCCACCTTTGTTCCAAATCATTCAGGCAGAAAGCCAAACCTCCTGGCAGGAAATGTACAAAGTATTTAACATGGGTCACCGTCTCGAAATTTATTTGCCCGAAACGTATGCCCAGGATTTAATACATATAGCCGCCGGCTACAATATTCCGGCCCAGATAATAGGCCGGGTAGAAACATCGGCTACTAACCACCTTACCATTAAAAGCCCTTACGGGCAGTTTGAGTATTAATTTTCAGGAATAATCAGTAGCTGCGGTACCACTAGCAGGATTGTCCAAATCTGGTTGCCGGTAAATACTGCAATCTTAATTGTTGGTGCGGGCGTTCTTGTCTGCACCCTTTTTCTATCCTAGGTAATGATATAATCATTAAATTTTCCCCGGCTTTTTATCTGATACTAAATAATATTTGGTAGTAACTGAATTAAAATATTGAGACAAAGGCTCACTTCCTGCGTTGGGAAAGACTTTTTAGGACAAACCTTCTGGAAATATTAGTTTTTGTTTCAAACCTCTACGCAATAACTTTTCTAAAACTTTATAAACAAGCATCAGCAGGCGTAGGCTAGAAGTTCTGGCATAATAATTGGCTTAGGGTATATATGATATAACCTTTACCTCTTAATAAAAAAAGCTATGAAACCTTTAGTGGTCTTATTCTTCGGAATATTTATCTGGACCCAACAAGCCCTTGCCAGCCGGGCCAGTGTGGCCTTTGCTTCTAAACGCGGCGAACCTTTTCTGGTAATTATAGATGGGCGGTTAATAAACCGCAACCCTACCGACCGCTTACGTTTAAATGATTTGCCGCCTGGCTACCACGCCGCCGAAATTCGTTTCCCCGACCGCATGGGCGCTTTGATACACCGCACCCGTGTGTTTTTAGAACCTGGCTACGAAACCGAATTTTTGGTGCAAGTTACCGGCCGCCGGCCGCGGGTAGTTTTAAGCAAAGTAGGCCAGTACCCTATTAATGGAGGCATCGTATCGCCTGTTTACCCTACGCCACCGCTGCCCGTACCCGATTACCGCCCCGACAATCGGCCACGCTCGTCAGATTGCCCCGATTTATTAGTGGGTGCCGAGTTCGAAAGGTTTTATAACGCGGTAGCGGCTCGTCCTTTTGATGATGATAAGTTATCGTTGGCCAAACAGGTTTTAGGCCAGAGCAGCATTTATGCCGAAGATTTAAAAAGTGTAATGAAGCTTTTTAGCTTTGATAACCGCAAAACCGATTTGGCCAAGTTTGTTTACGCCAATGTGTGCGACCGCCGTAATTTTTACGTGGTGTACGAGGCATTTACCTTCGATTCCAGTGCCCGGGAATTAGAGCGGTATGTAAACGGGTTGGGCAGGTAAAATATTGGCTTTATTTCCCAAGAAAAAATGTGTATTAAATAAAAAACCGAAAAGCCTATCGTGTAAGATGGGCTTTTCGGTTTGATAATAGTTATGAAGTCTCTCTGGTAATCAGAAATTACCGCAGCCGGTCTACCGAACGTACCAGGTCTTCGTCGCGTTTAATAAAACGGTTGGCTAGGGAGTTTACAATTAAACCCAGAATTGGTAAATAAAAACCAGCCTGGTATTCGCCGGGTGTAGTTGTTTTTACCAGTTCGTCGCCTACGTACGACGAAAAATAAAAGATAGTACCCAACAAAGCGGCCAACAACAAAGAGTTGAGTAAACCCAGTTTGATTTGCGTAAAACGGCTTTTAAACTGGAAAATCTCGTAAAGGGCAACCAGCGCAATAATAATAGCTAAACCAGCAATGGCCATGGTGTTTTTATTGATGGTGCTCAGGGTGCTAACACCATCGGTAGGGGTAGCTGCCTGCGAGCTTAACGAGAAAGCCGTAAGAACAACTTCCTGGTTATTTTGCGGATTGGTTTTGGCCCATAATGGCAGGAACAACAAGCTGACCATGGCTATAATCAGGATAAGCAGAAATACACTTTGAATTCTTTGGATCATAATATCGTTAATTAACTTGCAAAATTATTTGCAAAATTAGGTAAACCAATTGTAAAGAAAAACCATGCCGGCCGCTTATATTCCGGATTTAACCTGGCCTGTAATCAGAAAATTAGGCAGGATATGGGCTATTGTATATTCCCGGCAATTATATGGCTTGGCTTATTCAAATATTGTTGATTATAAACCAGAAATTACCTCTATTTAAATAAAAAATTGGGTGTGGAGTTAACCTGCTAACACAGCTAACTACAATGTAGTCCTATATTACCGGTAAGGATAATTTGTAATATTTTGCAAGAAGAAATAAAAGGCTACTTACGCCTTAATATATAAAGTAGGAACAGATTTAATGCGTTATTTTTTAGATATAACTTATGATGGTACCGGATACCACGGCTGGCAAACCCAACCCAATGCCCGCACGGTACAGGAAATATTAAATACTGCTTTGTCCATGATTTTGCGGCAGCCCATTGAAACCGTGGGTAGTGGCCGGACGGATACCGGGGTACACGCCGCGCAGCAAATAGTTCATTTTAATGTACCGGAAACCTTACCCAATGCTACTGCTTTTTGTTATCGCCTGAACCGCTTACTTCCGCCGGATATTAGTGCCAACGCTTTATACCCGGTTGGCCCGGAGGCACACGCCCGCTTCGATGCGGTTGCCCGTACCTACGAGTACCGCATCACCTTGCATAAAAATCCGTTTTTGCAACGCTATGCCCATTATTTAAGCCGACCTGTAAATCTGGATCTGCTAAACGAAGCGGCTACGCATTTGCTAGTCCACGAAGATTTTACCACGTTCTCGAAAGTTAAAGGCGATACTTTGCATTACCGTTGTCAGATGCTGGCAGCATACTGGCAGGCAACGCCCCAAGGGCTGTTGTTTACCATTCGGGCCAACCGGTTCTTGCGGGGGATGGTGCGGCTGGTAGTGGGTACTTTACTGGATGTAGGTACCGGTAAAATTTCGCCGGCCGATTTTAAAAAGATATTAGCTGCACAAGACCGGCGGCAAGCCAGCGGGGCGGCCCCGGCAACGGGCCTGTTCCTGACCCAGGTAACTTACCCCAACAATTATTTCGCGGAGCAAAAAGAAAAATTTAACCAGAATAAAACCTCGGCCTTGCTTTAGCAGTTACACCTTAGGCTGTGCGGGCTACGCATAAAAGTAGTAGCTTTGCCGTTATATTTTACAATACCCCGCAGTACCTGCAACCAAGTAGCAGGCGGTCGGTTTAAAACAATATACTATTGGAACAGAATACAGGTAATCAGGCAGGGCGCGTCTTCGATTTTCAGACCCTGAAGCGCTTGTATGCCTTTGTTACACCTTATAAGCATATATTTTATTTTATTATTATTCTAACCGTTGCGTCGGCTATACTGGCGGCGTTGCGGCCATTCCTGATTCAGTACACCGTAGATAACCACATTATGCTGGGCGACATGACGGGCCTGAACAAAATGTTTCTGTGGCTGGGCGTGTTGCTGGTGGTGCACACGTGTGTAGAGTATATGCATACGTATTTTGCCGGTTGGCTGGGGCAGCACATTGTACGGGATATCCGGGTAATGTTGTATCGGCACGTGCTCAAACTGCGCCTCAAGTTCTACGACCGTACACCCATTGGTACGTTGGTAACCCGCAACGTATCGGATGTAGAGCAGCTTTCCGATGTGTTTTCCGAAGGTTTAGCCGCCATGTTGGGCGATATTCTGCAACTGGTATTTATCTTGGGCTATATGCTCTACATCGACTGGAAACTGACTCTGGTAAGCCTGGCTACTTTCCCGTTTTTATTTATCAGTACTTATATCTTTAAAGAAAAGGTAAAAGCCTCGTTTCAGGAGGTGCGAACGGCGGTGGCCAATTTAAATGCTTTTGTGCAGGAACACCTCACCGGCATGAACATTGTGCAAATATTTAACAACGAAGCCCGCGAAGAGAAAAAGTTTCAGAAAATAAACCAGGAGCATACCCGGGCCCAGATTAAATCGGTACTGTATTACTCTATTTATTTTCCGGTGGCCGAAGTAATTGGTGCTACTGGCACTGGTTTGCTGGTGTGGTACGGAGCCCGCGGGGTTATAAACGAACAGGTAACGCTGGGTACGCTCATTGCTTTTATCATGTACATTGCCATGTTTTTCCGGCCCATCCGGCAAATTGCCGACCGCTTTAACACCTTGCAACTGGGCGTGGTAAGTACCGAGCGTATTGTGCGCCTGCTCGACAGCAACGAATTAATTTCCGATACTGGTACCTATGCTCCTGAAACCATTAAAGGCGATGTAACTTTTGAGCACGTTTGGTTTGCTTACAACAACGAAGAGTACGTGCTGCGCGATATTTCTTTTGGGGTAAAAGCCGGCCAGACTGTGGCATTTGTGGGGGCTACCGGCGCTGGTAAAACCTCCATTATTAATTTGCTTAGTCGGTTCTACGAAATAAACAAAGGCACCATTCGGATAGACGGCGTAGATTTAAAAGAGTACGACCTGGATGTGGTAAGGCGAAGAATTGGCGTGGTATTGCAGGACGTGTTTTTATTCTCCGGTTCTATTGCCGATAATATTTCGCTGGGTAATCCGGATATTACCCGGGAGCAAATCTGGCATGCCGCCGAACTGGTGGGAGCCCGTAAGTTTATCGAGCGTTTGCCCGGCGGTTTAGATTATAAAGTAATGGAGCGGGGCGCTACTTTATCAGTAGGCCAGCGACAGCTTATTTCTTTTGTACGGGCCATGGTATACAACCCCCGTATTATTATTCTGGATGAGGCCACGTCATCGGTAGATTCCGAAACCGAAGAACTGATCCGCTATGCTATTGAGCAGTTGATGCAGGGCCGCACTTCTATTGTAATTGCCCACCGGTTGTCTACTATCCAGAAAGCCGATAAAATTATTGTATTGGATAAAGGCGAAATAAAAGAAGTTGGTAACCACGAAGAATTGTTACAGCGCCAAGGCTATTATGCCCAGCTTTACCAAATGCAGTACAAAGATGTACTGAGTTAAGCTAATTATACCAGACGAAATATTTAATTTATTTAGTAAGCATTAAAGTTTAAACCTAAGTGAGTAAAAAGTTTTTAATTATAATTTTAGTATTAGTTGGCGCCGGTTTTGGTTTGTACGGGTATTTAGGCGGCTTTAGTACCCCGCAGGTGCAGGTAACAACTTCTGATAGTCATTATATTGCCGGTCGTTATTTTGCCGGACCTTTAGAAGATAAAAACTTTGGCGAGTTATTCCGGCAAGCTTCCGAAAATTTAGATAAGAAAAAACTAAATGGGGTACTGGCCAATATTTATTATAACAATCCCGAAAAGCAACGCGATAGCATTAAAGCTTTTATCGGCATAAAAATAACCGATACTACTGCCAGTTTACCGGCCGGCTACGAGTTGCGCCGGGTACCCGGCGGTAAAAAAGTGGTACAGGCTACCGTAAATGCGCATTATATGCTATCGCCTAAAAAACTATACCCAGCCTTATTTAATTACCTGGAACAACATAAGCTGCAAACCCAAACGGCTTACCTCGAAATATTTCCGGATTCGCGCCGTGCCCTGGTACAAACCGAAATTATTCCTTAAACTGTACCTAAGTATATTTAACTACAGAAATACTAACTTTTAGGTATTTCTTTTTTGTTTTTTTGCATCTAACTTTGAACTGTTTGTAAAATTTCTAGTATAAGACCTATATAGAGGGTTCATTTTAGAAAATTTATAAAGAAATAAACATCTGTGTAGCTCAAGCAAGGAGAAAAGAATAGTCTTTAGCAGGTTTATACCTGTAAAACGTATGATTAAGGTGGCTGTTATTGATGGGGTTGAAAGTAGACAACAGCTCGTAAAAAGTTATGTAAATGCCCAGCCCCAATTGCGCTGCCAATGGGTTATACCTACAGTAGCTGAGTTTTGGAAGATACCAGATTTATCGTTAGTAAATGTAATACTTATATATGTTACCGACGAAGATGCAATTGAAATATTGCTGCCGCAGACACGCAAAATAAAAAACAGTTTACCTGAATCTGAAATAATTATTCTGTCGGATGGCCGCGACACGCAAAAGGTATTGGCTTTGTTGCGCGCGGGCGTGGTGGGATATTTACCTTTAAATACACCATTAGTACAATTAAAAGAAGCAATGGTGGGAGTTAAGCAAGACGGTGCTTATATAGTGCCATACATGGTGCGGCAAATGCTTACTTATTTTCGGTCGCGTGCTGCTGTAGAAGAAGTATTAACTATTCGGGAAAAGGAAATTGTCCAATGTCTGGTAGATGGTATGAGCTACAAAATGATTGCTGTAAAAGTGAGCATCCGGCTAGATACCGTACGGTATCATTTGCGTAATATCTATAAAAAACTGAAAGTAAATAGTAAATCGCAAGTAGTAAGTAAGGTGCTATCGGGCGAAATAAACCTGTAAAAAGTTGTTCTGAGACTAAATATTAAAGAATTTGAATATTTTTTTTACCCTACCCAAAAATGTAGTTGACTTTTACTGGAAATAAATATAATTTTAGTGCCTAATGAGTAAAATAAAAAAAAGAATAATTAAAAGCTGCTCCAAATAATTGTAATTAATCCACATAAACTTTAAACGTATGAAAACAAAAGGTAATTTTTTAAGCTACATTGCTACTGAAAAAAAGCAAAGAAAAGAAGAAGTAAAATCTCCTGTAAACCCTGCTTCTGGCAACGACTATGGTCGCATGAAACAAAAAGGCTCTTCCATGCTTGAGTATAAGAATGAAATGCAGAGCTACCAAATCTCATAATTAAACACCGTAAATTATCGATTACATTTACACACAATCATTCATAAACACCTGATCATCATACCGCGGGTAACACCAAATCTGGAAGAGGTACCGGCGCCATGACCAGTAGAAGATTTAACTAACTAAAATAATCCTTCCGGCTCTACTCCTACAGGAGCCATGTAATAATGCTACTGCCGGTATAGGTGGTAGTTTCCTTACAGAGAAGCCTGCTCCGTTATTACTCTAACCGGGCAGGCTTTTTATATTTACCGCCCCAGGTTTTTGCTAAATCAGCATAATAGAAACAAACTTGATATGGTTTTTAGCGGCAATAGGCTTTATTGTACGCTCGCTTAGGTTTAAATAGCGTTTGCTGGGGATATAGGATAGTAGAATTAAGCTGGTATTTTGGTATAGCGGTAAGTATTGCCTTGGGAGGTATACGCCAGCCCAGTGGTAAATAAGGGGGCAAATGCCGGGTTAAAGCTTTTTGGTGAGTTCGGTTATGCGGGCTTTCAGGTCATCAATCTGGGAGCGGTTTTTCTTCGATTGTTCTATGGCGTCTAGGGTTTCCAGGAGCTGTTGCATTTCCTGTAGGTGTTTCAGGCGGTTTTTGCTTAAAGTTGCGGTATCGGTATCGGCAGGGGTATGCTCGTTTTTAAAAATATTGCCTTCGCCGTAAATAACCCAATGCGGGTTTAGGTTTGGGATATTATTTAGTACAGACAGGAGTTCGTCCATACAGTAGTTTTTACCCGCAATAATATTCGAAATTAAAATGGCCGAAGTATTCGTAAACTCACCCAAAGCAAATATATCCATTCCTTTGATTTTCATGTAAAACCGCAGACGCGTACCTATCTGTTCTAAATTAGCAGCCATTTTAATTAAAGTTATGTGTTATGTATGGGGTAAGTTAAACCCAACTCTTATGTTTGCCAGATTTTTGTTTCTGAGCTTCTGATTAACTACAACTTCAGGAAAAACATAGTTCAGTTAATGGGCAAGTATTATACGGAACCCAGAGGCCTGGTGGTTTAAACAGATACTTAAATTGAAGCCAGGGTTTAACCCCTAAAAATTAAAAAGCCTGGCTCCAACCAGGCTGACTAATAAATAATAATTTTGGTAAGCTGAACAACAAACCTCTTTAATTGTCGGAAAACGCATAAAGTCCAAAGTCCGGAATGATAATGTAAGCGTAGAACCGGCTAGTATCGGTTGCTTTTACTTCTTTATTATATAAAACTTTGGCCATAAAATCATTTTTTAACCGGTTGTTGTAACTCAGCTCCGATGGTAGTCTAATTCCCTTTTTCATATTCTCCCGTTTTTAAATGAAACAAATGCCTGGTACTCTTTTGGTAAGAGAACAAGCCGGTTTTAAAACCATAACGTGTAATTAGCTGCTCCAGTACCAACAATATAGTAACTGTGGGTAACCAACCGCATTTTATACGGCCACTATGCTTATATAAACAGGATAATTTTAAGAAAATGATATAACTATAAAAATATTTTTATACTGCGCACATAAGTTGACTAATGTTGGTCTGGTTTGGGTGCCAGCAAGGAGTAAATAGCCGAGTCGAGGAATTGCCCCCGGAAATAATAATTTTCTTTAAAATGCGCTTCTTTTACAAAACCATATTTTTCCAGCAACTTTATAGAAGCCAGGTTTAATGGGTTTACGTTGGCTTCTATGCTGTGCAGTTTTAAAGTTTTAAAACCGTAGTGTAAAACGGCGGTCAGTGCTTCGGCCATATAGCCCTGTTGCCAGTACGTAGGGTGTAAACCATAACCAATTTCGGCGCGGTAGTGCTCTTTTATAAACCGCCACAAACCAATGGTGCCTATTATTTTATCCTGGCCCGTTAGGCAAATACCCCAGTTTATGCCTTCATTTTGGGCCTGCGAGTCGGCTATCATCCGGATAAAAGAAGCAGCTTCGGCCAGATCCGATATTTTTTCCCGGTCTTTAAATTGCATCACCCGATCATCAGACCGTAAAAACAATATTTCGGGCGCATCGGCTTCGGTAATCTGGCGAAGGGTGCAACGGGCTGTTTGCATTATTGGGAAAGAGCTAAAGTGTATTTGCAGCACAGTTTTATTATTAAAGCAAAATAAAGATATTATAAGCTCTTAGAAATTATTATTACTACAAAATGCCGCTACGGGCAAAACAGGCATTTAAGGACGGAATAACGTAAAAAAAGATGAGGCTTTTGTAATATGCCTAGTAATTTTTTGTTTAAGGACGAACTTGTGGGTTGGCCGGAAAGATGAAGGTAGAATAGCTGTTACGCATATAAACAATCTGGTAAACAAAAAACAAAGCGGTGCTGCTTTATTGGGCCGTTTCGAAAAGCCAGAATTTGGCCGAGTCAAATTCCATAAATATTTCCATGGCCATTACCGCTTGGAGTTCAGGGTCGGTTTGTACCAGGTTGTGCACCCGGATGCTGGTCATGAGTTCTAAACCAACCGAATTTACTACATAAGCAAAGGCGTGCTTCAGTTCGGGATTAAATATTTTAAATATTTCTTGTACCAGCCAGTTCTGGTCTTTTATTTCCAGGTACAGCATGAGGCGCATATCGCAAAGCCAGCGGGTAATATTATGCGCATTGGCATAGCTTACCGCATGGGTGTGTAAATCACGGAAATCGGCGCTTTGCGGATTTTTAAACCAGGTTACCTGTATGTATTTATGCGCATTGTTAACCTCAACGCGGCCATACTCGCTTATGTAAATTTGCTTTAATTCCATTTTTAGAATTACCCGAGACAAGTTTTACCCATTTACCGGCAAGTTGCCCGCAAAATGGGTAGGCAATAGCAAACGGAAAGGGTTTACATATACTAATATTTAAGTGGTATGGATTGGGTAATTAAATATAAATTTAGCGGTAGGCCAGGAGTAAAGTATCAATGGCTTGTACCAGGGTGGTGTTTATCTGGTTAAGCGCGGTGGGTTTTATTAAATAATGTTTGTCTATCTGCAGGTAAATAACATCTAGTTGTTGCAAAGCCTGGTTTACCAGGCCCAAAGCTGCTCTTTTGCAGGCCAGTTGGGGTGTCAGGTTTTCGGTATATTCAATCAGCAATAAAATATCGCTGCAAGCCAAAATTAAAACCGAAATGGTTTGATCGTGGGGCCAGGTGGCCTGGTGCAATAGTTTTTTTATATCAAGAAGTTCCTGCTCAATTGCTGCTCTTTCCATTAATTTAAACTCCTGGTAATTACGAATAAAAGTATCGTTTTTAATATTTAAAAACTTACGCTTACATAAATATTATTAGTTGGCGCTGGTTTAAATTTAGCGATAACACCAGTACGTAAAAAAAAGACCTTTAGAGATTGGGTTAGTAAACCAAGCAAATTTTAATTAAAAATTAGGCCTGAACCAAAATAGCTTTGTAGCCAGGGTATAAAAAAGGTAAAAGAAGAAAACCGACCAGCCAATGGATGCCAATTTTCTTCTTTTACCTATTAAGTAGGACAAGGTGCGGCACATGGCCGGCAACTAACAGCGGCTTAAAATAAGAACGTAAATTTTATTTACCGGCTTTGCCTGAAAACGGCGTATTGCGGCCTCGTCTGAGCTGGCTTTGCTCATAAGATATAATGGCGCAAATATGCTTCTTTAATTCAAAAGCGGCTGGGGTTTGCGGGTCGGCATTTACCAATTCTTCAATCCGGCTGGCAATGGCATTGTAATCGCGATTAGTTTTTATGTTGTGTGTGTGCATAACGCTGTAGGTTTAAGTTTGTGTGTTATTTTAGTAATTGGCGTTACTGCGCATAGGCAATAAACCGGCCATTATTTAAATGATTGTTTCTGATGATATTTTTGCCAATAGAACCTCCTTTTTTCTAGTGTTTTATTTTTTTTTGTCTTCTTGCTATTGATCCAGAACTCATGAAACTCCCACAAACTAATGGTAACTACCAGCAAAACAAAAACGATGTAATATTGTAAGGTCGAAATTGTCTCCATAAGCATTTAATTTGGTAGCTTAAAGACAATATGTATACCCAATTCTTTTAAAAAGCTAAAATTATATGATTATGATACTATACGATAGATAATATATAAAAGTTAATATATTTAATTTTTTATTCTTAATTGTTTGTACATCAGCTGGAAAAAATTTCCGGATTTAGGAAAATAATGAGAATAGAAACCGCCTGCCTTGCGGCTTGTAATAGTAATAAAAGCGGTTAATTGTATATCAGACACATTAAGTTCTTGCGCTGGCTTATCCCAGCTGTTAATTATTTGTGCTGGAAAGCATACTCATTATTTAGGTTTGTGTAAAATACCAGCGCTTTTATTTTGTCGCAAAAGCCCCTTTATTTGGCATTTTCGCCCCCTGTCTGCTGCCCCTATTTACTTTATATTTGTCATACAAAAAGGTCGTACAGGATTTAAACATTTAACTATCAATAACTATGGAAACAACCGCCATAACCACCATCAAAGTAGAAACAACCATTCATGCGCCCGTAGAAAAAGTTTGGCGTTTCTGGACCGAACCTAAGCATATTACGCAGTGGAACCAAGCCTCTGACGATTGGCACACGCCCCGGGCCGAAAACGATTTGCGGGTAGGCGGTCAATTCCTCTCCCGCATGGAAGCAAAAGACGGAAGTTTTGGATTTGATTTTACCGGAACTTACACTTCTATACTGGAGCACCAGCAAATTGATTATACCATGGAGGACGGTAGAAAAGTGCATATATTATTTAATGGTAATAGCCAGGGAACAACGGTAACCGAAACTTTTGACGCGGAACAAACCCACTCCGTTGATATGCAGCAAGCCGGCTGGCAAGCTATTCTGGATAACTTTAAAAATTATGTAGAAGCCGCAAGTAAATTAGAAACCCTGCATTATAAAATCAGCATCCAGGCCAGCCCAGAAAAAGTTTACCGTACCATGCTGGATGCAGAACAGTATACCGCCTGGACAGCCGTTTTTAACCCAACTTCAAACTTTAAGGGTTCCTGGGAAAAAGGGGCCAAAATCTTATTCTTAGGAACAGACCAAGACGGCAATACAGGAGGTATGGTAAGCCGGATAAAAGAAAATATTCCTAATCAGTTTGTTAGCATCGAACACCTGGGCCTGGTTCAGAATAATGAAGAAATTACTAGTGGGGCAGAAGTTGCAGGCTGGGCCGGTGCTTTGGAGAATTATACTTTTAAAGAAGAGAATGGCAATACCTTACTTTTGGTAAATGTGGATGTTAATCAGGAATACAAAACTTATTTTAACCAAACCTGGCCCCAAGCTCTGGAAAAACTAAAGGCCCTTTGTGAAGCTTAAAATATTTTAATCTTAACCCATCTAAAAATACCATTATGGCACAAGTAAGCACTTACCTGAACTTTACTAACCAAACTGAAGACGCTTTTAACTTTTACAAAACTGTATTTGGTACCGAATTTATTGGCTGTATCACCCGTTTCAGCGATATTCCGCCCTCCGACGACATGGCGCCCATACCGGAAGCCGACAAGAACCTGGTAATGAACATAGCTTTGCCTATTCTGGGCGGACACGTAATTATGGGAACCGACGCGCCCGAGTCAATGGGTTTTCGGTTAACCAAAGGCAATAATGTTTATATTACCCTGCAACCCGATACCCGCGCCGAAACCGACCGGCTGTTTAAGGCTCTTGCAGAAGGTGGCCAGGTAGAACAAGAATTGCAAGACATGTTCTGGGGCGATTACTATGGCAGTTGCCAGGATAAATTTGGGGTACAGTGGATGTTTAACTGTGACCAGAAAAAATAATGCCTGGGCAGCCCAAAACAGTACGGCCTTGTAAAAACGGCCATCGGTTTACCAAAAGCAGCGACTGTCTGGTTTGCCCTACCTGTGAAAACGAGCGAAAGCAGCCGGATGGTTTTCTGTTGCTGCTGGCAGCACCGGCCCGGCGGGCCTTAGAAAATAAAGGCATTACTACCGTAGAACAACTAGCCAATTGTACCCCAAAAGAAATTCTGCAATTGCACGGCATGGGTAAAAGCTCATTGCCAAAACTAATGCAAGCCTTAGCCGCTCAAAAATTAACCTTCAGAACCGATAACTAAATAACCATGACTAACGAAATATTCCCTTGCCTTTGGTTTAACGGCAATGCCAAAGAAGCAGCCGAACTGTACTGTTCTATTTTTAAGGATTCAGGCATTACCGTTGATACGCCCATGGTGGTTAACTTTTCGTTAGCGGGCCAGAAATTTATGGGCTTAAACGGCGGGCCAGCGCATGTACCCAACCCCTCTGTTTCTTTTTATGTAGTCTGCGAAACAGGCGCAGAAATTCAAAATGCCTGGGAAAAGTTGTTGGTTGGCGGCAGCGTGTTAATGCCTTTAGACCAATACCCCTGGAGTGCGCAATACGGTTGGGTGCAGGATAAATATGGGGTTAGTTGGCAATTATCACTGGGGGAATTAGCAACGGTAGGTCAGAAAGTTACGTCCTGTCTTATGTTTACCGGCCAGCAAGCCGGCAAAGCCGAACAAGCTATTCATTTTTATACTTCGATATTCGAGAATGCATCGGTGGTAGGTATTTTTAAGTACGACGAAAAGGATAACGATGTAACCGGCACGGTAAAACATGCCCAGTTTAAATTAGGAAACCAGCTATTTATGGCTATGGATAGTTCTTTGGCGCACGCATTTGGTTTTACTGAGGGAATATCTTTCGTAATCAATTGCCAAAATCAGGAAGAAATAGATTATTACTGGAGTAGGCTTACGGCTGGCGGCCGAGAAGATAGGTGCGGTTGGCTAAAAGACCAATACGGCGTATCCTGGCAAATTGTACCGGCCATTCTGGGTAAACTCATGACCGATGCCGCAAAAGCGCCGCGCGTTATGCAGGCTTTTATGCAAATGAAAAAATTTGATATTGCTACCTTGGAAAACGCCTGAGTAAGTAAAATAGCTATTCCTGTTTAAGTAAAGCTAAAATAGCTTAGGCCTGTTTAGTATACAGCCGATATAAGAAGAGAATAGGAGCGTTTAGCCTCTGTTCTCTTCTTTTTTATTATAAGGCAATACAACGGCCGTACAAGTAGTATTTTGTTCTACTTTCCATCAGATTGTCTTGATAGTTTATCAAATAGTAAATATTATTTCCGTAGCCGCCCGGCAAGGAGTCCTTCACGAAACAGGCTTTATTTTTTAATGAAGAATATTTTTTTCATTTTAGACCTGTTCTAATACATTATTGATAAAAATATTACCAGCTACCACCATGAATAGAGTAACCAGCTATAGCGGCCTTATTATTTTCTTTTTGCTGCTTTTTCCAGGATTTGGATTTTGCCAAACCGCAAAAGAGATAAAACGGTTTAAAGTACCGGCTGCACAACAAGGGGTGGCGGTAGATAAAAATTATTTTTACGTTATTAATAACAGCACAATCAGCAAACACCGCAAAGATAACGGGCAGGAGGTTGCCAAATGGGATGGCACCGCCGAAGGTATTAAACATTTAAATAGTGGCAATATTATGAAAGGCAAACTTTATTGTGCCAATTCTAACTTTCCGGAGCAACCAATGGCGGGGTCTATCGAAATTTTTGATGCGGCCACATTAAAACATATAGGCACCCATAGTTTTGGTATCGGCAATGGTTCTGTTACCTGGATTGATGAACACGATGGCTTTTGGTGGGTAGGCTTTGCGAACTATTCCGGCAAATATGCGGCGGAAGGAAAAGATACCCGCTGGACCTCGCTGGTAAAATACACCAAAGACTGGGCACAGGTAGAAGCATGGGTATACCCGGCCAACATTATTCAGGCGTTTATGCCGATGAGCAATTCTGGCGGAAGCTGGAGCAAAGATGGGTACCTGTACTGTACCGGGCACGATAAGCAAGAACTATATGTAATGAAATTGCCCCGGAGTGGCTATATCCTGGAGCATGTAAAAACAATCCCGACCACCATTCATGGCCAGGGCATTGCTATAGACCGAACAATTAAAAACAAGGTAATCGTTTATGGATTGAGCGCTAAAAAAGAAGCAACCATAGTGGTTAATGAAATAGAGTAACGTTTATTTATTTAGTAGATATTTATTCAGGCAGGAAGTATAAATAAACAAATTTTGCCTGTACCGGTCCGCCGGCTAGGGTAAAAGTATAGAAGCTGCTTCAGATTTATGTTTCGAACAGCACCCGACGCCATGGGTGCTGTTATCACCGCCCATTCTAAAGCTTTTGCCTTTTTCTTTCCTGGGTCACTAGGGCCAAGGCTAAATTATTCTCCAATCTTGATGTACTAAACAGGTTTATCAAATAAACCTTTGCTATTAAACCTGGGAGAAAGCAGTAGGCACCAGAAAAGTTCTGGTTATTCTGGAAACAATTTTAGCGTTGGCGTAATCTGGTATGCTACTTATTTTTTTCCATTCCGGGTCGCTGCCAAATACTTTCCAGTTGCGGTCATGTTCTTCCATGTCGTCGAAGGTAAGCATGTAAGTAAGGTTGGGGCGCATTTCGCCAATAATGGTTTCGCCAAAAAATACCGGCGTAAGCCCTACTCTTTTAAAAATGGCAATTTCACCGGCCTCGTTAAACATTTCTATTTTCTTTTTCCCGGCTACTTCGCTGTGGCTTTCGTACCGACGTAACTCAAACATCCGGGGCTTTTTGGCGGGTACTTCTATTTTGGGCATGTTGGCAAAAGCCTTCATAAAAGAACTCTCAATGCGGTCGTAGGCCGGGTCGGTGGCGGGCGCGTTTAAATAAGCGGCCCCGGCTTTTATATAAGCGCTATCGGTGGCCAGCTTATCCGTTACTTTCATAAAATCTTCTACCGAATTAAACGGAATAATAGCGTATAGTTTGGTTTGTCCTTCGGGTTGCTGCTCCGTAAAAACGCCAATATTTTTACTGCCTAACCGGTTTAAAGCCGGTATAGCGGCATTCTGGAAATAATCTTCTACAATTTTTTGTTGCTTTTCGTTTTTTAAGGTATACACCCGCAACTCGTAAAACTCCTGGTTAGCTTTTTTTTGTTTCGTATCGGCCGCCGCCAGGCTTACCTGCGCGGAGAGGGTGGTTAAAGAACCAACCAGCAATGATGTTTTTACAAAATTCCGTCTTTTCATAAGGCGTAAAACTATGGTGGATATATAAAAGTTCTCTTTGCCCGAATAACCTGCAAATATTTACTTTTAAAGCTTAAATTTTAAGGGCTGAAACTAAAGTTAAACTTCTGTACAAAGTAGAAAAAGCCTTTAAACCATCCAAATTATATCTAAACAATTGGTTAAACTGTGGCTGGAAATGGCGTAGGTACATTTGGCGTTGGGCACTCTTCAGGAAGACCAGATAATGAATGCACTGAGTCCACAATTAAGTTGGACGCACCTGTAACGTAATTACCCACTAAGGAAGTATTTGCCAGCAGATTGAAAAAAGCTATTGAATTAGTCTAGAGAAAGAATAAAACAATAAGATAAATCTATTAAAATAAATGTTTTTAAGAATAACGATTTATTTCAAAAGTTCCCTGCAATGATGTTTTCTAGCGACCTCTGATCTTTAGTTATGACCAAGCACAAACGGATGCTTACGCTAGAGGGAGAAATGTCCGGCTATATTAAGTTAGCCGGGCTTTATTATCATTTTACCGAAAGTAATGTCTATCAATCCTTAAATAGGTCTAAATAAGGAGCGAAAATATACATACGATTACGGCTCTGTCCGGTCATCTCTTTTAAAGTACCTACCTTCTCAAAATTATCTATTAGTTCTCCCGCGGCTTTTTTGCTTAATTGGCAAATCCTTTGTACCTCTTTTACATTTGCTACTGGGTGTACAAACAGCTCAAGTAATAGTTTCAATGCAGATTGGGTGCGTCTTCCCCAATTTTGGTGTATTTCATTTTCCAAATCTTGTTTTAATTTAATAATTTTTGAAAGTGTATCTACTGCATCTTGAGCCGTTTTTTCTACTCCAATTAAAAAATATTTAAGCCAATGGAGCATGTCGTTTTTATCTCTGACACGAGTAAGATTATCATAATAATTTGATTTATTTTTCTCAAGATATGAAGATAGGTATAAAAGCGGCTGATGAAGTATTTTCTGATCTACCAAAAATAAAGTTATTAGTAGCCGTCCTATACGTCCATTCCCATCTAAGAATGGGTGAATAGTTTCGAACTGGTAGTGTGCTATTCCAATACGTATAAGTGCAGGCACGTTAATTTGATCATTGTGCAGAAAATTTTCTAAATCACCTATTAACTCGTCTACATACATATGAGCCGGAGGTACAAAGATTGCATCTGCGGGACCGCTACCTCCTATCCAGTTCTGACTACTACGAAATTCACCAGGTAATTTATGTTCTCCTCTTACCCCACTTAGCAATTTTTGATGGGCTTGTTTTAATAAACGGGAGGACAATGGCAATTTACTTAAGCTTATTATAGCATCGTTTAAAGCGGAAGTATAATTGTTAACTTCCTTCCAATCGTTTCGTCTTTCAGGATTGATTTCTTCTTCAGGTAATATTGCTTCATCAAGATTTGTTTGGGTACCTTCTATCCGGCTTGAGATAACAGCTTCTTTCGTAACGTGTAGAGAAATGAATAAATCTATATTAGGTACAAGTCTAGCATAAGAGTTCAGTTCTCCTAACCTGATAGAAGCCTTTTCTAATAAAGTATTAAGTTGCGAATCTGACCATTGCCATTGCTCATTAACTTTTGTAGGGACAAAAAACTTGTATCCCGTCCCTGGTTGCCAATATCCAGCCTTATATTTTTCTAATTGAATTGCCATTTTTTGCTCCTAAAAGTAAACTATAAATATCGTTAGTTTACTTTTAGGTTCAAAAGTAAACTAACGATATTTATAGTTTACTTTTATTACATTTTGTTGTAAACTAAAATAATCGAAATAATGATTATAAAATATCATTACTAAATAACCTAATGAAGAAATATTTTAAGCTGTTTGTCAATAGTCCCTATAGGTTTAAACTGCTGGTGTTACTATTTTAGTCTGTTTTGCTAAAGGCAACTCTAGCTGTCTGAGTTTTAACTTTTGCTTCAATTCAGCTAATTCTTGATTTTACATGCTACGATTGCTGAGTTTTTCCCTGCATGGTTAGTATCACATGCAATAAAACTATAGCATCTTAAAAATACGGGTACTATTAAGTCGATGCGTAGTATTCACCAAACAAAAAAGCCTCCCGAACTTATGTTCAGAAGGCTTTTTATTCGTCGGGATGGCAGGATTTGAACCTACGACCTCCAGCACCCCATGCTGGCGCGATACCGGGCTACGCTACATCCCGCGGTGTTGTGGATAGCAAAATTAAATAAAAAATCTAAATCTAAAAGGCCTCCGGCAAAAAAATCTGCTTAAATAAATTAATCCTAAACAGAACCTCTGGCAAAGGCAAATATTTATTCCTGGTCTTCGGTTTGGAGTTGCTTTTCGTAAAGAGCTTTGTACAAACCTTCTTCGGCCAGTAAGTCGGTGTGGGTACCATGCTGCACCACTTCGCCGTCGTCGAGTACCAATATGTGGTCGGCGAGTTTCGCCGACGATACCCGGTGCGATATAATAATGGTGGTGCGGTTTTCCATAATGCGCTGCAGGTTGTTCAGAATAGCATTTTCGGTTTTGGTATCTACCGCCGAGAGCGAATCGTCGAGGATTAAAATACGGGGTTCTTTTACCAGCGCCCGGGCAATGGAAACCCGTTGCTTTTGCCCGCCCGATAAGGTAATGCCCCGCTCGCCCAGCTTGGTTTCAAACTTTTCGGGAAAGCGCATAATATTTTCGTACACGTCGGCATCTTTGGCGGCCTGCACCATCCGGGCTTCAGAAAGCTCGTCCATGCCAAAGCCAATATTGTTTTTAATGGTATCGGAAAACAAAAATACATCTTGCGGTACGTAGCCAATCTGGCTGCGCAATGTGGGTATGTCGTAATCGCGTACATCGGTGTCATCGATGGTAATAATGCCGCTGGAGGCATCGTAGAGGCGGCACAGCAAGGCCGCAATGGTGCTTTTGCCGGAGCCGGTATTGCCAATTACCGCCAGCGCTTCGCCGTGTTTAATCCGGAAGTTCAGGTTTTTAAGGGCATGAATCTGGGTATCGGGGTAAATAAAGTTTACATCCTGGAACACCACATCGCCGGTAATTTCTTTTTGGATGTGCTTTTGCGATACAATATCGGTTTGGGTGTGCAAAAACTCATTAATGCGTTGCTGGGAGGCCGCTGCCCGCTGCACTAAACTGGTGGTCCAGCCCAGCGACGTTACCGGCCAGGTAAGCATGTTTACGTAAATTAAAAACTCGGCCACGTTGCCGGTAGTAATGCTGCCGTTTATTACTTCTTTGCCGCCAATGTACACGGTAATAATGGTGCTCATGCCAATTAAAAACAAGATGAGCGGGAAAAATAAGGCGTTTACAAAATTCAGTTCCAGCGATTTATCTTTGTAATGGTTGCTGGCTACGGCAAAGTTTTGCTGTGAGTCTTCTTCGCGCACAAAAGATTTAATTACCCTAATACCCGAAAACGCTTCCTGCACAAAGGTGGTAATACCCGACAGGCTTTTCTGGATTTCGTCGGATTTGCGCTCGATAATGCTGTTTACATAATAAATACTTACCGATAAAATGGGCAGCGGCAGTAAGGTATACAGGGTAAGCCGCGCGTTTACCGAAAACATATACGGTACCACCATTAAAAACAGAGCCACCAGGTTTATGCCGTACATAATGGCCGGCCCCAGGTACATGCGCACCCGGCTCACATCTTCCGAAATACGGGCCATTAAGTCGCCGGTCCGGTTTTGGCGATAAAAGCTTAGGGGCAGGGTTTGGTAGTGGTGGTAAATTTCGTTCTTCAGGTCATTTTCTATCAGCCGCGACATTACAATAATGGTTTGGCGCATGTAAAACGTAAATATACCTTTTAGTAAAGCCATGAGTAAAATAATGCCGGCGTACAGGCTTACGTTGCGGGCAAATACATCGTAAATATCCTGTTGCTTATCCAGGCCGGTATACAACTGGTGCAGGGTAATGCCTTCTTTTACCAAATCGAAGGCGTGGCGTACTATCTGGGCCGGAATAATGGCAAAAATGTTAGAAAGCACCACAAACAAAATACCCAGCAGAAACCGGTAACGATATTTGTATAAATATTTATTTAAATGGCCTAAAGATTTCACAAACGCAGTTTTAAGTAGAAAACGGTTAAACGCAATTTTTTGGCATTGGGCTAATCAAAATAAAAAGTTAATTTTGCACCCGCATTTAAGGCCTTCGCGTTTAAACGTGCGCACAAAGATAACAACCAAAGCTTTAAATAAAGGGTTTAATAACCGATTAGGAAAATAGCAACCGCCAGGCAGGTACCAGAGAAAAGAACGCATATTTACAAAAATCGGCTAACTTCTGGTAATAAACGGCGGTATTCTTTCAGATAATAAAACGTTCTTTAACATACTTACTTTATGCTTAACCGCAGAACCTTACGAATAAAAGCCATGCAAGCCATTTACGCCTATCAACAGGCCGAAGGCTCGGATTACCTGATGGCCCTCGACGGCATTGACGAAACCTTTGCCCCTGATTTAATGTCGATGGAGCCCCAGGACCGGAAAAAACTGCAGGGCCAGAAAGAATTAGCGACCATCTTGTTTAAAGAGTGGTACGATACGCGCCGTTTCGACAACGACGAAGAAGATCCCGGAATAAAAGCTGCGGTTAACCGGGCCATCTTATTTTATCAGAACCAGATTAAAAAAGATTTTAAATTTTTTGGTCAGCAAATGCTGCAGGCCGTCGAAAAAATTTACGACCATTACCTCAATACCCTGCAAATCATGAATGTGTTTGTCCGGCTGATTGAAGAAGATCAGCAGCGGCGCACCAACCGGTATACCGAGGCTACTGAAAAAAGCGCCCAGCCTTTTCTGCAAAACCAGGTACTGCAAAAATTACTGGCTAATAAATCGTACCAGGATTATTTGGTGCGGCGCAATATTAAATGGGCCGAAGAAGATTTAGACGTAATCCGGCAGCTTTACAAAACCGTTTTGCGCAAAGACGAAGAATTTATAAACTACATTTCGTGGGGCACCCATACCTACGAAGAAGACCACCAGCTCATTAAACATATTTTCAAGAACATTATTTTTAAAGACAAAAACTTACAATCTTTGTTTGAAGAGCGGGACCTGAACTGGGAAGAAAACCGGGTAATTGTAAAAAACCTGGTAAATAAAACCGTTAAGCTCCTCGATGAAGAAAGTAACGAAAACTTAGCGTTGCTGGATTTATCGTCGAACTGGGAAGACGACCGGGCCTTTTTTGAAGAGCTGTATAACAAAACGCTGGAAGAAGATACCCACTACGAAACCTTGATTATGAGCCATATTCAGAACTGGGATGTAGAACGGGTAGCCCTGATTGATAAAATAATCCTGAAAATGGCCCTCTGCGAGATGCATATTTTCCGGAGTATTCCCGTAAAAGTAACGATAAACGAATATATAGAAATTTCTAAGCTTTACAGTACTCCCAAAAGCAAGCAGTTTATAAATGGTGTACTCGATAAGCTGGCCCAGGAATTAACCGAAAACGGCACAATCCGTAAATCCGGAAGAGGCCTGATAGACAATAAATAGGGCTGGGCTAAAGTTAGGTTGATGTTGGCAGGCAGTTTTTGCCGGGCGCCAGGCTTTTAGAGTATAGGCTTAAATAGATAAATACCTATAAATTAACCGTATGAGTAAGAAAATAACCAATGCCTTAATCGCATTTGTATCCGGAGCAGCCACCGGCGCAGCGTTTGGCGTGTTGTACGCCCCCGATAAAGGCCGCGAAACCCGCGACCGGCTCACGTATCAGCTTTACCGTTACCGCGATATGTTGATAGATTTAACCGATAGTTTGCGTGAAGGCAAAGAAGAAGCCCCCTCGCAAACTGCTAAATCTGAAGGTCAGCGGGTAATAAAAGATGCGAAAGACAAAGCCGAAAAATTATTAGGCGATGTAGATACCCTGATTAACCAAATTAATAAACAAAGAGAAGTTTAATTTATTGTTAATTGTTTTATTGTTGATTGCTACTTGTTGATTTTTAGTTGTTTCTGTTAATTATTAAAAGATTAAAAAAGAATCAGAACAACCAACCGGCAAGGAGCAGAAACAAACAACAAACAACTAACAACTAACAACTAATTTATGAAACACGTAACGCTGATTCCCGGCGATGGTATAGGCCCAGAAATTACTGAAGCAGTAAAAACTATTTTTGCCGCCGCTCAGGTGCCGGTAGTTTGGGATGTTCATAATGCTGGTTTGGCCAGCCTCGAAGCCGGCGACGAACTAATTCCGGCTTCGCTGATTCAGTCGCTTACCAAAAACCGGGTAGCCCTAAAAGCCCCCATTACTACGCCCGTAGGCAAAGGCTTTAAAAGCATAAATGTGCAGTTACGCCAAAAATTTGATTTGTACCAGAATATCCGGCCGGCCAAATCTACCGAAGGTATTAAAACCCGGTACGGCAACGTAGATCTGGTATTGTTCCGCGAAAACACCGAAGGCCTGTACTCCGGTCTGGAAATGTACGACGAACGGCTGGGTATATCAGATTCGGTAGCCCGCGTAACCCACGTAGGTTGCCAGAAAATTTGCGATGCTGCCTTTGAATACGCGCATAAGCATAACCGCAAAAAAATTACCATTGTACATAAAGCCAATATTTTAAAAACAGCCGGCCGTATTTTATTAGATGCCGCGCAAAACTCGGCCCAACGCTTTCCGCACATTAAACTCGAAGATAAAATTATCGATAACATGTGTATGCAACTTGTAGACCGGCCCGAGCAGTTTGATGTGCTGGTAACCACAAACCTTTTCGGCGATATTCTGTCGGATTTATGCTCTGGTTTAGTAGGCGGTTTAGGTGTAGTGGCCGGGGCCAATATTGGTAAAGATATGGCTGTTTTCGAAGCGGTACACGGCTCGGCTCCTGATATTGCCGGTAAAGGCATTGCCAACCCAACAGCTATTCTGCGCTCGGCGCTTATGTTGTTGCACCACATTGATGAGCATGGGCAGGCTTTCCGGATAGAAGCCGCCCTGGAAAAAACCTTGCAAAACAAAGAGCAGTGCACCGGCGATTTAGGCGGACAAGCTTCTACCATGGAGTTTGCCCAACACGTAATAGATAATTTGGCGGCTTATGCGCCGGGCGGAATAGCCGTAGAAAAATAAATATTATTTTTCTTTACCCTGAATCAGAATACTTTTAGGGGTAATTTGCCCGTTTCTGGAAAGATTAAGTAGTATTAATTTAAAAAGTATAACGCAGGTATAACACCTTACAAAATGAAAAAGCATATTTTAATAGCGGCCGGGTTAGCTTTGTTCTGGGGCACTAGCTGCGATAACATGAATAAAAATACCGAAGGCGAAACAACAAACCAGGAGGCGGTTGCCGAAACCAATGCGGCTTCTGGTATGGCCCAAAACACGGTTAATAACCCCAATACAACTAACCCGCAGGAAATTGCCAGTACGGCCGATGCCCCGGTTATGACTTTTAAAGAAACCGAGCACGACTTTGGCAGCATTAAAGACGGCGAGGTTGTAAACCACACTTTTGAATTTACCAATACCGGTAAAACGCCTTTGGTAATAGAAAGTGCTACATCTACCTGTGGCTGTACCGTGCCCGAAGTACCAAAAGAACCAATTGCGCCTGGTGCTACCGGCAAAATACAAGTGCAGTTTAACAGCGCGGGTAAAGGCGGGCAGCAAACCATGAAAGTTATTAGCGTAAAAGCGAATACCCAGCCCGAAATAACCCAGGTAAATATTAAAGCCAACGTACTGGCCAATGAGGGGGCTAATGGCCCTTATCGTGCAAAATAAATTAAAGAAATAATGCTTCTTCAGATTTTATTACAGGCGGCTCCGGCCGCCAACGGCATCTCTAATTTTGTTTTTATTGGTGCTATTATTATTGTATTTTACTTTTTTATGGTACGGCCACAGCAAAAGAAGGTCCGCGATCAGAAAAAGTTTCGGGAATCTTTAACCAAAGGCGCGCAGGTGGTAACCATTGGTGGTTTGCACGGCCGGGTAGTGTCTGTAGAAGATACTACCGTTATTCTGGAAGTAGATAAAGGCTTGCGCTTAACTTTCGAAAAATCAGCTATTGCATCAGAGAAAGCGGCGGCTGCCACCGAGGTAGCAGCTAAGTAAACATACATTAATTTGCCTGCCCAGGGAGCGAAAAATTTAATACTGTGGTTGCTAAAACCATTTTATTCTAACGACCGGCAATACTGGAAAGTAGTGCTGCTATGTTTTATGGCGGCTTCTATTTTCTGGTTGCTGAATGCCCTGAACAAAAATTACAACAATATCCGGACTACTTACCCCTTACGTTTTGTTTATAACGAAGACAAGTATATTCCGCTCAGGCCCTTACCCGAACAAATAGATATAAATGTAAGCGGCAAAGGCTGGAAACTCCTCCGCAAGTATTTGCTCCTGGATGTGCGACCGGCCGAAATTGTATTGCTCTCTTTGCCCCGCCAGCCTTACTTGCCCGGCTCGGCGCTCCGCCAGAATGTGTCGTCGGTGCTGGACGGTTTGCAGCTAAATTTTATTTTTACCGATACCATCCATTTTAGCATAGATAGGCGGCTCCGGCGCAAAATTCCGTTAACCGTAGATTCCAGCAGCTTTAAAACTGCCGAAAACATGGTTATTGCTTCGCCCATTGCCATTAATCCGGATTCGGTACTTTTTGATGGGCCGGCTTCCATTGTAGGTAAGTTCCCTTCGCCTTATCCGGTTAAGTTGCCGGTTACCGATGTAGACCGTAGCTTTAAACGATACGTGCCCTTAAACTATAGCCACCAGGCGCTGGTAAAAGCCAGCGTGCCCGAAGTAGAAGTTTCTTTTGCGGTAAGTCCGCTTATCTGGGACGAAAAGGAATTAAGCCCGGTGCTGTACAATGTGCCGGAAGGTTTACATGTAAGTTTGCAGCCCGCTACGGTTAAGGTGCGGTATGCTTACCGGCAAAGCAATGCGGCCGCCATTACCCCCGATCAGTTTGAAGCCAGCGTCAATTACGTAAGTTTTAATCCGGCTGATTCTACGGCTACAGTAGAAATATTGCGCAAGCCGGTGCAAGTGCATCGCTTGCAAATACAACCCGCCAGAATTAAATTTAATATTACGCGCTAACCATGTTAAAAATAGGCATTACCGGCGGTATAGGGTCGGGCAAAACGGTTATTTGCCGGCTTTTTGCCTTGCTGGGTATACCGGTTTACGATTCTGATTTTCGGGCTAAATGGGTAATGCAACATGATACCTGGTTACGCGAGGCACTAATAAACGCTTTCGGCGAAAAAGCCTACGATGCTTCCGGCAACCTGGACCGGCCTTATCTGGCTAGCCTGGTCTTTAATCAACCCGATAAACTGGCCTTGTTAAACAGCCTGGTACATCCGCGGGTTAGAGCCGATTTTACCAATTGGCTGGCCGCGCAGGGGCCGGTACCGTACATTTTAAAAGAAGCGGCATTGATGTTCGAGAGCCAGGCCTACAAACAGGTAAATAAGGTTATAACCGTAAGTGCACCGCTAGACGTACGTTTAGGCCGGGTGCTCCAGCGCGACCCGCACCGCAATACCGCCGATGTGCAAGCCATTATAGACAAGCAACTCCCGGAAGAAGAGCGCCAGCAACGCGCCGATTATATTATTTTTAACGACGACCAGCAATTGGTTATTCCGCAGGTACTGGCTTTACACGAAGAGTTTCTGCAATTAAACCCGCAAATTTCTTCTGTTCTGGCTTAAGTAGTTGCCAAAGAATATCCCGGCTAAAATAACTTTTAAATGATAGTTGTTGCTGTAGCGTACTTCTTTAAAGTAAACTACAGGCACAGGTTTATACCAAATTTGTGTTTCGGTTTAAAATACTACGGTTCCTGGAATAAGATTCAAAGTAAGGCCTACTTGCCCGGCTACCCGTCCGAATTGGTATTTCACACCCACTCCGTAAAGTACACGGTTAAAAATGCCGGTCTTGGGCTGCACTTTAAACTGGGTCAAGCGTTCTTCGCCCTGGCAATAACTCCGGAGCACCACCAATTGGTAAGTATTGGTTATTTCTCCGGTAACAAAGCCACTATTATTTATTTCTGAAATTTTATAAAGAACCTTTTACACGGAGTTGTAAGCGTGCGCTGCCCGCTTGCCCATCAGTACGCAGACCTTGTAGCACCACCAAATAATCACCTTCCTGGTCGGATGTATAAAACTGCACCTCTTTTTTCTGATTTTGGCTGATGCTAACTTCCGGTGACCAATAAAGCAGGTTTCTTAAATCAGGGAGGCGGCTTTGCTGTTGCTGGGGTGTTTCGTAAAGGGGCGCATAAAATTCCCGGGATATTTGCAAGCCCTCGTATTCCTGTAACAAGGCGCGGGCATCTATCGGAAAACCACTTAAATCGCCGTTGTAAGTGGTGTAACTTACCAAACCTTTGTAAACCTGCGGCCCCTGGAAATACCGGCTGGTAATTACTTCCAGCTTCTGAATTTTAAGCGGATCAAAAGCCATTAATTTATTAGTATTAAATACTGGCACGCCATCGAGTAATACCATTGGGTTCTCCTGGAAAAAAGCTTTATTCAGGCGGTCGAGTGTTAAGAAATGAAACCCATCTTTCCGGATCCGAACCATTACCCCCGGAACATACTCCCGCATTACTTCTTCCATTACTTTAAAGCGGGAAAAATCATCGAGTAAATATTTCTCGTCGGGTTTGCCATAAAAGGCCAGGCTATCTACAGCGGGCAGTTGCACCAGCCGCTCGTATTTATCGTAATAGGTATTCTGCACCTGCATTTGGAGGTGGCGCAATTTTATCTCGGAACGCTGGCTTGGGGTTACCTTAAAAGGTGCCAACGGCTGGGCAGCATATTTAGCTGAGAACGGACTAAAAATTTCGAAGTGATACAGGCTGTCTTTGGCAAAATTACTTTGCACCACAATTTCCTTGGGACCATAAAAGTCTTTAAGCTCAAACTGAATATAACCGCTGGCGTTACTGGTAGCATTATACAACCGAATGTGCTTGCTGGGAGCCGCCAGGTAGGTGGTAATATTGGGTGCCGGGGTGCCGGTAATCTGGTGGGTAACTTTGCCCCGGACAAGCAGGCCGTTTACTTCCGGTATAAATTCAGGGGCAGGCAAATTATTCCGAAAAACTTCCGGCCACCGAAACCGTCGCCAACCTTGGGTGAGCAGCAGGTTATCGAGCGCCACACGGACTTCAGGATTTGTATCTTCAAAATAATAATCGGGTTGCTCAATGCTGCCTACTAAATCTGAGGTAAGCCACAAGTAACTCTGAATGTTAGTGGCCGGCAGCGTTTGCAAAGAATCGAGGCGGTAAACGGCCAGCGATAAATTAGTTAATGCGTCGGTGTTAGCGGCTAAAGCGGTGTTTAGGTCTAAGGTAACTTTTTGGCGGGTGTTATACTGGGCTTTATCGCTTTGGACCTGGATTTTTAAACCTTGTGTGGGTGGCTTAAAATAGAGGCGTTCGCATACGGGTATTTTTTGGCTATTAAAAATAGTTAAATGCGAAATGCCCTCGGCTAAAGCATTTTGGGAAAGAATGAAATTAGCTTGCCCCTGTACCAAAGAAGTTGTTTGGGCTACTGCAGGTAGGCCGCGGGTATGCGCCAGCAGGTAAAGCGGGCCTGTGGCGGTAGACCCGTTTACATTTGCCCGAATGGTAATTTGCAAATCTTCTGTCGGGCTGCTGTTGGCAAGGTGCATAACATAACCGCTGGCCAGGGCATCGGGCAGGTTTTGGGTTAGGGTTTGTCCATTCGGTAGCCGAACCACAGCTTTGTATAAGGTTTGGGCGGCCGGGGTAAAGCTAAAATGGCCCATCCCAAATTTCAGGGTTTGGAAACTGGCTACTACGTTACCGGCCGGGTCGGTTACTTCTCCGGTTGCGGCGGCGCCTTTGCCAGCCTTATCGGTAATTTTAAAAGCCACTTTGCTCATCAGGCCCTGAACCAAATTGCCGCCTTCCGGGAAAAACTGTACCGCATAAACCGCCGAATCTTTAGCGGGTTTAGCATCTAAGGGACGTAGGGTATTTATAATGGTAATCGATTGCTGGAAATAAAATTCCGGGCTTTTATTTTTCATCCAATTGGTATAGGCCCGTACCCGGTAATTACCGGCATTTAAAGTAACCGGCACCACCAGTGAGCCATGTCCGGTACTTTGCTGCAAAGCTATTTTGGCTTGTAACACGGGTTGTTGGTCGGCGTTTATTACCTCTACGTAAGCTACTTTGCTTAAATTTAAAGGCTGGTTTGTAGCACCGTTTACCACGTACAGCTTAAACCACATGGTTTCGCCGGCCACATACAAGGGGCGGTCCAGGTGCATAAACAGCTTTTCCGATAAGTTTTGCTCCTGGTACAAAGCAAATTGCCGGGAAATACGGGCTAAGCTGTCGGTTTGGCCAAATGCATACCCGCTGGGCAATACTGTTATAAGCAAAAGCAGCAACTGCCAGTATTTGATGCCGGCTATTAAATAATTTGTGGGCCTGTTACTTTGCAAATGGATTAAATAATATTGGTTAAACATATTACTCCCAGAAAGTTGGTCTAACGTTGGTACCTCTTATCCGGCAATCTGTACAATCATAAGAACCAGTGGTGTAGCCAATCAGGGAGCCTTGTTCAGAATAAGCTTCGCCTAAGGGTAAAATAGTTTTGGCACTTAAAGTGGGGACTATATCTTTCAGGAGTACTGTATCCATTGTACAACCAGCATATTCCTCTCCCGGCCGCCAGTTATTGGGTACTTGGCTCCGGGAAATAAATATTCTTTTTTCCTGCTGGGAGCTTACACTTACAAACCCTATTACGGGTTCAGTTGGGGTGGTCAGGCACTGTATATTGCCGGTTAGTTGCGAGGGTAACGGATCGAAAAGTGTCCCAATATTTTCGGTGTTTTTCTTTAGCAGTTCGGCATATTCATAAGCATCTTTGCTAAGCGCGTATTGTTTTACCAGAATGCTGTATTTGTATTTGATTTTAAGAGAATTAGACGGTAGCTTGATTAAAGGAAATTCGCTGATTACATCCTGGCTGAGTTTAGCCGACGAACCAATTAAAATAGCGGAAGAAATATTTTGTCGCCAGCAATGATAAATTCCTTCCTGCCGGAGTTCTACCCGATTGTTTCTATACTCGTACGCGCTTTCAAAGGCCGAATAAAATTCCCAGGTTTCTTCGTAGGTCCAGCGGTAATACCGGCTGTTTTGCGCCGGGTCATGGGTGCCTACGTATACCTGCAGGCCATCGGCATCGGTTTTCCAGGATATACTGTCGATGGGGGGCGTTACTTTGGTTTCTACTAATGCCGAAGCATATTCCTGGCCATTGGCCGTATGGATGCGGAGCCGATAACGCCGGGTACGGTCTAGCTGCAACGGATTACTGGTATAACTGCCGGATTGCTCTTCTTTGAGCATAAATGTCCGGCCGCCTTCTTCTTCTATGCTAACGCGGGCATGGGCTTCACCGGGCGGAATATTGCTTCCAGCCAGATTAGCAAGGCGCGAAAGCCGTATATGGGTAATGCCGGTATAATTAATAAAGCCATCTACTACCAGGTAATTACTAGGGGTTTGCAACACTTCGGGCTGGTACGGCTCGATACAACTGCCCAGTAGAAGCCATAAACATCCAACCAACAATCTTTTAAAATAACGCGTCGGCATGTTCTTTAGAATTTGAAATTATAAGTAAGATTGGGTATGGGGCGGCCGAAGATGGATAGTTTATACCCGTTGATGCGCCCGTTTTCGGTTTTAAAATATATAGAATAAGGGTTTTTACGGCCGGTTAAGTTATAGATACCCAAAGTCCAGGAGCTGTGGGCCAGCTTTTTTACCTTGTGGTTTCCTTCTATGTTTAAGGAAAAATCTACGCGGTAGTAATCGGGTACCCGGTAAGCGTTGCGATCAGAATAATATACCCGCATGGCGTTGTCGGCGTAATAGCGGGCCAGTGGCAAAGTAATGGGGCGGCCGGTGCTGTAATTAAAATTTAGGGAAGTACTAAAACGGCGGCTAAACCGGTAATTGCCGATTAAGCTAACATCATGGGGTTTATCAAAATTACTGGGGTAATATTCGCCGTTGTTTATTACATCTGAAGTAGCCGGCTGGTTTACCTGTACCAACGATCTTGAGTAGGTATAACTAATCCAGCCGTTTAATTTGCCGGTTAGTTTCTTTACCATTACTTCTACCCCGTGGGCTTTGCCTTTGGCATTAATTACATCTGTTTCGAGGTGATGGTTTAGCAACAGGGTAGCGCCGTTTTTATAATCTACAATGTCGTTCATGGTTTTGTAATAAGCTTCCACGGAGGTTTCAATGGTATTGGCTTTAAAATTCCGGTAATACCCAATGGCCATTTGTTCGCCTACCTGGGGCCGCAGGTGGCCATCGCTTAATTTCCAGGTATCGGTCGGCGACATAGAAGCCGTATTAGAAAGCATATGAATATACTGGCGCATGCGGTTAAAACTTACCTTAACCGAGGAGTTTTCGGTAAGGGTATATTTAGCCGAAAGCCGGTACTCGGGGCCGTGGTAATTTGCTACCACATCGCCTTTGTTATAATAAGCGGTATCGGTAATGCTGCCGGTTGTTTTAGATAGTGATGAGGCGTATTGGTACATTTCTCGGGGCCCTAGGGCTTGGTAAAAGGAGTAGCGTAGCCCCAAGCTAATGGCCAGGCGCGGCGATAATTCAATTTTATCAGAAAGGTAAACCGCACTTTCCCGCGCTTTTTCCCGGTCCAGTACATCCGGGGCTATCAGTGATTCTGACCCTACGGGTTGTAAACTGCCCGGAGCCACATTGTAATGGATTGTACTCAAGCCAAAATCAAAGGTATGCCTGGCACTCCGGAAATAACTGAAATCGGCTTGGGCTTGTAACTGATCAATGCCATAGGTTAAATCAGAGGCGTTTACCGGATTGCGTTCGCTGGTGGCCGTATAGTTATAGTGGCTGTAACTGCCGGTGAGTACCCCGTAGAGCTGGTTGTTAAAAATATGTTTCCACTTGGTGCTGGCAGTCCGGTTGGTGTAATTAAACAAGGTATCGCCACCCAGTTTAAACTTATCGCGACTTAAATAACCGGTGGCGTAAAGCGTATTGCGGTCGTTTATTTCGTGGGTGAGGTGGGCATTGAGATCGTAAAAAGAAGCCTTGCTTTGGTTTAAAACAGAATTAGGTAATTTGGTTAAAATCCAATCGGAGTAAGTGGTGCGGCCACCCAGCAAAAAAGAAGTTTTATCTTTTACAATGGGACCCTCCAGGGAAAGGCGGCTGGTTAACAGACCAATACCCCCGGAGCCCGCCAGTTGTTTTTTGTTGCCGTCGCGGGTGGCTATCTCCAGCACCGACGATAAGCGCCCGCCGTATTTGGCCGGAACCGCACTTTTATACAGCTCAACGGTTTTTAAAATATCGGGATTAAACGCCGAAAAGAAACCAAATAAATGCGATGGGTTGTAAATAGTGGCATCGTTAAATAAAATTAAATTCTGGTCGGTGGCCCCGCCCCGCACATTCAGGCCGGTACTGCCTTCGCCCACCGATTTTACCCCCGGTAGGGTAAGCACCACCCGCAAAATATCGGTCTCGCCAAAAACGGTGGGTACTTGTCGCATGGTTTTAATGTCTAGTTTTTCCAAACCCATTTGCATGCCGGCCACATTTTTATCTTTTTCGGCTTCAATCATAACCTCTTTCAGGGGGGTAATATCTTCTTCTAGTTCAATATCCAGGGTGCCGTTGCCGTGCAACTGAATCTGGCGGCGGGTATTTTTAAGGCCTAATCTTTTGGTTTTAATTTCATGCCGACCTACCGGCAAGGTTAAAGAATAATAGCCAAACTGGTCGGTGGTGGTGCCAATCAGTGGCGATTCTATATAAACGGCGGCCCCAATTACCGGCTCACCGGATTTGCTTTCGCGAATGTGACCAGCCAGATTGGCTTTGTCGCTGGTAGTAGCGGCACCCAGGCCAATCTGGTATAGTTTCAGCTCAGAATTATTTTCAGAACGGGGTTTTCCGGAGTTGGTCCGGACGGATGGTGGCGCATTGTTGGCAACTGGGGTACCAGTACCTTTCCCTTCAAAAAAGCCTTCTGGTAAATCAGGGTTTATTGCCCGCCCATGCGTTATAAAAACCCGGTGCTGCCCGGCATCTAAGGCAAAACGATAATCGGTATTCTGGAAAACTTGTTCCAGTAACTGGGGTAAATATTTTTCCTGCACCAGCAGGTTTATTTTCAGGGTGTCAACCTGGGCGGGGTCAAAATAAAAGCGATAGCCGGTTTTATTTTCCAGCACCCGCACAAAATTCTCAAAAGATAAATTTTTAAAATCGCCGCTAATGCGTACAGCTTCCGTTGCCTGGCCATAAGCTACTGTTCCATAAACACAGAACCCAATTAAGAATAATATTAGGCGGTAATAATAGGGCATAAGTATTGGTTCGGAGAGGTGATAATATCAGGAGCTGAGGCGGACATAGTTAATTTTAGCGTGGTATAGAGGCAAATATTAAGCATTGGGCTGGTCGTAGAACATAATTAACTGTAGAATAGCTTTTTCGTGGTTTTGCCGGAAATGTATTTTCTGCTCGCGGGCATAGCGTTGGAGTTGTTTTTTTTTGTCGGGCAGCGCTTTTAAAACCGATTTTTTGCTTTTTACCGGGATGTAAGTGTTTTCTTTTTGCAGGTAATATTTGTTTACCTGTTTAAATTCGCCGGTCATGCCCCTGCTGGTGGCCTCTTCCTGTAACTGTTTGGTTCGTTTTACCAGCATTTTCAGGTGGCCGTCGTACAGCAAATCGTAAAAGCCGGTTTTCAGGGCCGCGTTGGCTGTACTATCTTTTTCTAACCGGATAAAAGTATGGTTAAAGCAGGTAAAATATTTTACTTTTTCATTCACCAACGCTAAAGAAAATTCGGAAGCGGGGTGTTCCAGCACAATTTTATCCAGCATAATATCGTAACGGATGGGCACCTGCTGGTACCATACGCCATCGTAATAAATATTTGCCGGCTCTTCTTCATTTTTGCGGAAAAACTGGTGTCCGGTTACGTAATATTTAATGGTGTTAACGTATTGTGGGCCGTTGTACAAATGCGATTCTTCTCCGATAGCGGTGGCGTACCAGGCTAAAGCATTTTGCAACGGTTTTTGCCGAACCGAATCTGTTGTCTGGCAAAAAACTGTTTCGGGAATAATAAACCACCACAAAAAACTAAGTGTAAGCTGTAGAGCAACTTTCATTAGGGTAAAGGGCCTGCCTCAGAAAATGTTAGGTAAGATTTCTACTAAATATAAGAATAAAATATGTTCATTTTAGAATTTAAAAAATGACGAGTGCCAGAGTTTCTTTTAAAGAGATAAATCAGGACAGATTTTATTCTATTGTACAAAGAAATCTGGCTTTAGGTACCAATGGGGTTGTTGCCAGAAGCAAGGCTAAGGATACTAGAATGCGGTTACGGTAAGGATTTTAAAATATCCTGCGTATTTGCTACCAGGCAGAAAGGGCAAATTGTGTGCAAATAAAAAAGCACTTACCGAATTGCTTCCTGTAAGTGCTTTTTATTAGTGTGGGGCGTACTGGATTCGAACCAGTGACCCCCTGCTTGTAAGGCAGGTGCTCTGAACCAGCTGAGCTAACACCCCTTTTTGTGCTTTTAACAACCTGTTGTTGTCGTTTGGTGGTGCAAATATGTAGCCTTTTTTTTTAACTGCAAACTGTTTTGTAAAATTTTTTAAAAAATATTTTTGGGTCCAGAAATCAGAAAAAGCTTGGGTAGTTTAAGCGGCTGGTGTATCTTTATCTTTAAACTCGGAAGCCCGTATTGATATATTCTTGAAAGCTAAATTAATAGGTAAGTTTTTTTTGTGGGCAGTGGCGGTGTTTTTGGTGCTTACCACTTTGGCCACCGGGTTGGTTTACCTGTATCAGGATAAAATTATTGGGCTTTTTGTGACGGAAGGCAATAAACACCTTAAAACCCAGGTGCAGGTTGCTAAAATGTCGCTTTCCCTTTTCGATAAATTTCCGCAGGTATCGGTTACGCTCGATCAGGTACAGGTTTTAGAATCCTTAAAAGGGAGTAAGGTGCCACTGGCTACGGCCGGTAAAATATATTGTACCTTTAGTATTCTGGATATTCTGCTGAAAAAATACCAGGTGCGCGAAGTGTTTGTCGAAAACGGCGAGGTGCACGTAAAGGTATTGCCTACCGGCGAAGTAAATTACCAGGTTTTCAGCCACGATAGTACCACTACAAACAAAGCATTTGGGTTTAACCTGCAGCGGATTTATTTAAAAAACGTACTGGTAACCTACGCCGATGCGCCATTAAAGCAATTTCATAAAATAAGAGCCGGTAAACTAAAGGCGGCCCTGGCGGTGCAAGGCGATCTGCTAAACATTAAAGCCGACGGCAATACCTATGTGTATACCGTAAAACTAGCCGACCATGAATATTTTAAAAACAAAGCTACTGCTGTTAAAACCGCTCTGCAGATAGATTTAAAAAACCGCCATATTAATTTAGCGCCTTCGTTGGTGCAGGTGGGGCCGGCTAGCTACGAGGTAAACGGTACCATCGACTATCCGCAGCATTTGGTGTTAGATTTAGCTTTTACAGGTAAAAACACCAGTATTCAGTCGGTACTGGCTTTACTTTCCAGTAAGCAAAGCCGCGAGTTGGGGCAGTACCAGACCAGTGGCGGGGTATATTTTTCCGGGAAGGTAAAAGGTATTTTGTCGCCGCAGGTTTACCCGTTGGTGACCGCCTCTTTTGGTTTCCGCAAAGCTTCGTTTTATCACCCCCAATACCAGGAAAAAATCGAGGATATTTACCTCGACGGCAGTTTTACCAATGGTGCCCAACACAGTAGCCATACCTCGGTGCTGGCCCTGAAAAATTTTAGAGGTACTTTGGCTGGCCGCCCGGTTTCCGGCAATTTAATTTACCGCAACTTTCGCGACCCTTATTTAAATTTTAATTTAAAAGCCGATGTAGAAGTAGGGCACGTACTGGGTATATTTCCGGTGCCGGAAATACAAAAAGGCAGCGGCCGTGCTAAAATTGATCTGGCGTTTACCGGCCCCTTAAAATTATTCCGGTCGGCGGCCGGACGAGCGGCGGTAGGTGCTTCCGGCGAGATTAAGCTGCAAAATGTATCGCTGCAGTTAAAAAATTACCGGCAACCTTTCCGGGAGGTAAACGGCGATTTCCTGGTGCGTAAAAATGACCTGGCAGTTACCAACTTTAAAGGTTGGCTGGGCAATTCCGACTTTTTATTGAACGGATATTTTAAAAACGCGCTTAGCTGGTTGTTTTTAAACGAACAAGATTTACGCATTGAAGCCGATTTAGAATCTAAATTCCTGAATTTCGACCAACTATTTAGCAGCAACTTGGCGGGCACCGGTAAAGGCAAAGCAAATACCGGCGCAACCGGAGGGTATCGTCTGGTTATCTCGCCGCATTTTTCTTTTGATATAAATGCCAAGGTGGGGCATGTGCAGTTCAGGCGGTTTCGGGGTAAAGATATCAGAGGCACTATTCAGTTAAAAAATCGGGTTGTATCGTCGCCCCAGATTGCTTTGCGGGTGGCCGGCGGTATTTTTAACGTTCAAGGCAGTATGGATGCCCGGCAAACCGAAAATATTAAAATAACTACTTTGGCTAACCTCAACAATATTCGGGTAGATAGTTTGTTTTACGTGTTTGGTAATTTTGGTCAGAATTTTATTGTGCAGCGCCACCTGCGCGGCGAGCTTACGGCCGTAATAAATTCAGATTTGTATTTTGATAGCCATTTGCGCACCAAAACCGATAAAATAGAAGCCGAAATCAATGCAATGGTGCGTAACGGCCAGCTCATTGATTTTGAGCCGCTACAAAAGTTATCAACCTTTTTAAAGCGCCGCGAATTAGCTAATATTCACTTTTCGGAGTTGCGTAATAATTTCTGGATTCAGCAGCGCACCGTATATATTCCCGAAATGGAAATCCGCTCAGATGTGTCGCGGGCGTCGGTTATTGGTGTGCAGGGTACCCACACCTTCGACCAGCAAATGGATTATCGGTTCCGGATTCCGCTGGTGTTTTCGGCAAAACGCCCGCGCACCGCTTTAAACAACCCGGTAAGTAACGTGGCTCTGAGTGGTCCTAACCTTTTCCTGACTTTAAAAGGAAACGAAAAAGATTACCGGGTGGCTTACGGAAAAGACCGCGCCAAAAACAAAGTAGCCATGAATTTTAAGCGGGAGCACAGCAGCCCTTTACCCGGGCAAGCCGCAGGCACAAAAGAACCAGGAGAGCCTAAACCTGTAATTAAAGAAAAAGCTACGTTAAAAGAAGTATTTAAAGATAAGGTGCCGCAAAAGAAAAAAGAAGTACAGCCGCAAGCCGGCGAATATTTCGATTTTTAAGCTGTCTTATTCGCTAAATACGTGCGCTTTACAAACTTTTAAAGCCGGCTTTAGTCTATTCCTTTCAGGTAATATTCCCCAGAATAAATTATAAGAAAGCTCTAATCAAACAGGGCTACCAGTAGCCAAGTAAGTGACAGAAAATATTTGTCACTTTTACCTGCGTGTGCCGTTTAGTATACTTCTGATTTAGTATTGAATAAAAAGAAATAACTATGGAAGTGCACGAAACACAACTCTTAAAAGATTATTCTGAAAACGAGAAAGCGGCCTATTTAGGAGCCATTGCCAGTATTGCTTCTGCTGATCGGGTTGCTTCTCCAGAAGAAATCCAGTTTTTAACCTTATTGTCGCAATCGGCGGGTTTAACGGGTACTGCCCAGCAGGAAGTGGTGGCGGCGGCCCAGGATTCTTCCAATATTAGCATTAAGCAATGTTTGGATGTGCTTAAAACCAGTGATTTACGCTTTTCTTTTATAACCGATATCATGAGCTTTGCCAAGGCCGATGGTAAACTTGATGCCCAGGAACAAAGCCGGATTCAGGAAATGGCGCAGTACCTGGGTATAAATCAGCAGCAGTTTGGCACCTTGCAGCAATTTGTAACCAAAGCCGAAGAAGCGCAGCAACACGGACAGGACCCCACCGATCCGGCATTTCTGCAGCAAAGCGGCCTGGCCAATTCTTTTGGGCAAGCCGGTATTCCGTCGGGTGGTATGATGAAAGGCCTGATTGGTATTTTAGCCCCCATTTTAATTTCCAAGGTTTTATCGGGCCGGCAAGCTGGCAACGTGGCTGGTGCCGGCGGTGGTATGGGTAGCATGGGCGGTTTAGGCGGACTGTTAGGCAGTGTAATGGGCGGTAATATGGGTAACACAGGGGGCATGGGCAATATGGGTGGCCTTGGCTCTATTTTAGGCGGTGGTACTAGCCAGGGCCGAAGCTCGTCGGGTGGTGGTTTAGGTTCTCTGATGAGTGTATTGGGTGGTTTAGGTGGCCAGCAAGGTTATAGCGGTGGAGGCTTGGGATCTATCTTGGGATCGGTATTAGGCGGTGGCCGCCGGTAAAATACTGTCTATCTAAGTTAAACCAATTAAGCGCCCGGTAAAGATTTATCGCTTTATCGGGCGCGGGTAAACTTAAATATAAATAGATAAAATATAAAGCGGCTAACTGCCTATATAAATAGCACCACCAATATTATCGGTTTTAGCGCCGGTTACACTTTGTAAACAATTTACCTCCTGGCGCCAACGCAAAACGCCTAAAAAGGCAAAAATTAAAGCTTCTTTAAAATTAATTAGCTGGGTGTCGGGCACTACTATTTCATAGTCAGGGCCTAATGTTTGTTTAATTACCGAAACCAGAAAATTATTTAAGGCACCACCACCTGTAAGCAATATTTTTAATTTTGTTGCGTTTTCAGGATAATTTTTTACTTTTACGGCAGTGAATATTTGGTTTGCTATATGTTTGCAGGCAGTATGTAATTTATCGGCTACCGAAATATCAGCGGCGAGTAAATCTTCTAAGGTGTTGGCATCAACCCACTCTTTACCCAGCGATTTGGGGTAGGGGGCCGAAAAGAAAGCAGGGGTATTTAATTTGTTTAACAAAGCAATATCTGTTTTCCCGGTGCGGGCCACATCGCCGTTATGATCGTAAGGCAGGCCTAATTGGTTAGCCAAGGTGTTAAGGAGCATATTGCAGGCACAAACGTCGTAAGCAACCCGGCCAGTAGCTGCCGTTTCGAAAGAAATATTGGCAATACCGCCTAGGTTCAGACAGAAGTCATATTGGGGAAACAAATATTTATCGCCGATGGGTACCAATGGTGCTCCTTGGCCGCCCAAAGCAATATCCAGTGTGCGAAAATCGCATACTACGGGTAGCTTGGCGGCGGCAGCCAGGTAAGCCCCATTGCCCAACTGAAACGAAATATGATTTTCGGGTTGGTGAAAAATAGTATGGCCGTGCGAGGAAATAAAATCTGTTGTTAAATTATTTTGAATAACAAAATTTTTTACTAACTCGCCCAGGAATTGCCCGTAAGCATGGTCAGTAGCAATTAGTTGCGGAGCGGAAACGCTCATTAAACCCGCTAATTTCTGCTCCCAAGCCGTTGAATATGGAAATGTAGCAGTATTTAGTATTTTATATATCCAATTTTCTTTTTCATACGTAAACAGGCAGTATGCTAAGTCGACTCCATCCAGTGAGGTGCCGGACATTAGCCCGATAACATGATAAGTATTCATATTGCTAAGGAAACGAAAAATTAGGAGTACGACAAAAATTGTGTTTGGGGCCGTGGCGCTTGTTTCATTTGACGTGTAAGTAGTGAGTGTTGTAAGTTATGATGTGTTAAATTGTTTTGAATTATGAGTATGCGAAATTTATTGTCCAGGGTTGAATCTAAAAAGATAGACAAGGCCGCCTCAATGCTGAAAGTATTGGCGCACCCCAAGCGGTTGGCTATTGTAGATCTTTTGGGCAAAGAAGAGAAAATGACCGTGACGGAGATTTACCAGTACCTGGACCTGCCTCAAGCAATTGCCTCACAGCATTTAATTACACTCAAAGATAAAGGGGTGCTCTCATCTTTTAAGGTGGGTACAAAGATTTATTATTCTTTGTCCATCCCAAAACTCATTGATGTAATTGATTGCCTGGAAGAATGTTGTACCGACATGTAATCTTGACCTTATTTACTTTATTATAAAAAGGGCTGTAATGTATTTACAGCCCTTTTTCTTTAATACTTGCCGCTATTACACCCGTACATGCGTTAATCCTGGCCCGCAGGCTGTATTTGCCCTTTTAAAGCCATTACCTCTTCCTGTAATTGTTGGATCATGGTTTGTTGTTCTTTTATGGCACCTACCAGTACCGGAATAAGCTTTTCCATATCAATGGTAGAAATAACGGCCGAGCGCTGGCTGTTTTTGCCGGTAGTATAATACTTAACTTCTTGCGATACCAAATGCGGCATTACCCGGCCAAAATCTTCGGACAGAAAACCGTAAAACTTGCCTTTGGGTAAGCTCAGGTGTTTAAACCCGTGGGTATTGTACTCAAAACGCTTGGGCTCTAGCTGGCTTATATATTCCAGCGAGTTGCTTATGGTAGAAATATTGGTTTTAATTTTATGGTCCGGAATTACTTCCTGGGCATGTGCGGCATAATTAAACAGGATAATAATGGCACCAAAAATTAAATAAAAGGTGAGGTATTTTTTCTGAAACGACATAGCAATAACCAGTTAAAGGTGATAAGTATGGATAAGTTACGCTAAAAAAGTATAATGCTGTAATAATAAGGACGCAAAAAAAACGGCTAAGTTTTATTTTAGCCGTTCCTTTTAAAATTTTAAATTATTTGGTATTGGGTTCTGGCTGATTTTCCAGGTTAAATAAATCGTTTAATACGTCAATCAAGGTTTCAGCTTCGCCGCGTTTACAGGCCGCTTTTAGTTGCAACACCGGCAGCTTAATTATTTTCTGCATAATATTGCGGGTTACATCATCTATTAGCTTGGTTTCCTGCGGGCTTAACTTTTTCAGGTGCCGCGCCATTTCTTCCTGCCGGATATTTTCCAGGGCATTTTTAAGCTTATGAATGGTAGGCGATACCAGCATCTCTTTCGACCAATCGTTAAACTGCTCTATCGATTCGGTGATAATTTCTTTTACCTTCGGGATAGAAGCAATGCGCTGTTCTAACGCAGCCGTAGCTTTGTTCTGGATGGTATCAATATTATATACCAATACGCCCGGAATATTTTCTACTTCGGGCTCAATGCTGCGGGGTACCGATAAGTCGATAAAAAACTTATACGACAGTACTTCCAGGCGCTTTATCATTTCGGTGGTAAAGAACGGGGTGCTCCGGCCAATCGAAGAGATAACCACATCGGCTTCTTTTAAGCCTTGTACCAGATTCTGGAAGGGTAGTACCTCAAAACCGCATTCCTGGGCCAGCAATTCGGCTTTGGCTTGGGTGCGGTTGGTGATAACTACATTTTTAAGCGAAGAGTCTTTCAGGTTGCGGCAAACATCAGCACCAATTTCGCCCATACCTACTACTAAAATCCGGGGGTTAACTAAATCGGCGGTTAGTTCTTCTACCAGTTCTACGGTAGCGTAAGAAGTAGAGGCGGCCCCATCGCGGAAAGAGGTTTCCTGTACCACGCGCTTGTTGGTAAAGAAAATGGTGTGCAGCAAACGGTGCAAAAACGGACCAGCCGTTTCGTTGTCGGCGGCCCACTGGTAAGCCATTTTAACCTGGTTCGATATCTGAATATCGCCGATTACCTGCGCCTCTAAACCCATTGCCACCGAGAATAAATGTTCTACGGCATCGGTGTGGGTATTTACAATGGTAAAATAATCTATATACTGGGTAATATTGCCAATGCCTTTTTGTAAACCCAGGAGTTTAATTATTTCCTGGCTATAGTCGGTATCGGCGGTATAGTAAACTTCGGTGCGGTTACAGGTAGATAAAACAAGAATATCACTGCTGGGAATAAAGTCTTTCAGCGTGCTCAAAAATTGCTTACACGCAACTTCATCCAGCGAAATGAGCTCACGGATATCTAGTGGCGCTTTTTTATACGATAAGGTTACTGCCTTAAAATTATTAAGCATAGGATAATCTCAAAACTAAGCCTGCAAAATTAACAGTTAGATGTGGTAAAGTAAAACTATATTTCCTTTAATTTTTTATTTAATAAGCCCGGCGCCCGTATCGGGTATTTAAATGCCGGAAAATAAACCTTAAGTTAAAAACGATATAATTGCTAATTTTATACCAGATATATACTTTTAAACAGAGAATACGTTTATTTAGTGCTTCAGCCATTTATAATTTTTTGTTTTTGCCCGATAACAAAAGCACACGGCCTGCGGCTATTTACCTAACACAAAATGCTCCCGATTTATTCGCAAAAGTCAAGAATAAAATTGCTGTTGCTCATGGTAGCCCTCATTATTGGGGCGGCTACGGTTATTTACACCAATATTCTGGTTACCAAACTGGCCGAGCGTGAACAGCAACTGATTGATTTATATGCTCAAGGCCAGGAATTTATCATCCAGAATACCGGTAAAGAAGATAACCTGGTATTTATTCTCGAAGAAGTTATTACGGCCAATAAATCGGTACCGGTTATTTTAACCGATGTAAACGAAAAGGTTATTAGTACCCTTAATCTTACTTTTCCGGCCAATATTACCCAACAACGCAAAGATGTTTTGCTGCGCCGCGAAATAGAAATTATGAAAGCCCAGCACGAGCCCATTGTGGTAAGTTTTGGCAATAACCAGAACGATAAAAACTTTATTTTTTATAAAGATTCGGATTTGCTGGTGCAGCTCCGGTACTACCCGTACGTACAGTTGGCCGTTATGGGTTGCTTCTTCCTGATGGCTTATTTTACATTTAGTTACTCGCGCAAAGCCGAGCAAAACCGGGTGTGGGTAGGTTTAGCCAAAGAAACGGCGCACCAGTTGGGCACGCCTTTATCGTCGTTAATGGCTTGGTACGAGTACATGAAAGCCAGTGATAAATTTAAACACGAATCTATTGTAGAAGAATTTGGCAAAGATGTAAAACGCCTCGAAATTATTACCGAACGTTTCTCCAATATTGGTTCGGTGCCGGCTTTAAAAGACGAAAATATATTGCGGGTAACCCAAAATGCCATTGCTTATTTGCAAAACCGGGTTTCTAAAAAAGTAGCCTTTAGCATTAAAGCCGACTTTCCGGCCGATACGCCCGCCAAAGTAAATATTCCGCTGTTTGAGTGGGTAATCGAAAATATTTGTAAAAACGCCATCGACGCTATGGATGGTAAAGGCAGCATTGATTTAACTTTGTCTTACGCCGGTAAAAACAATATTGCCATTGATATTAAAGATACCGGTAAAGGCATACCCAAAAGCAAAGTAAACGATGTTTTTTTACCCGGTTATACTACCAAAAAGCGCGGTTGGGGTTTAGGTTTGGCTTTGGCCAAACGCATCATCGAAAATTACCACCAGGGGCGCTTGTTTGTAAAGTGGTCGGAGGTAGGCAAAGGCACCACTTTCCGGTTGCTGCTTAACCGGTAAAATACACAGTGCTGTGCTGTATTCCGGAAAATTAACGCCAGCAATAATCTTAGCCCTTTAGGTATTTAACCGGTGCAAATTAAACTGCCTGGGTTTACAAATGGTCGGTTTTTGTAATTTATTGCGTAACTTTTGCCCCTAATTTAATTTGCATGGGTTTTCATAATCTCTTCCGGAAGAAAGATACAAATGTAATGCTGGCCGATTTGCAGGCCGCAGGTGAAGATGGGCACGGCATAAGCTTAGTTAAAAACCTGACTTTGCGCGACCTGACAGCGTTGGGTATAGCGGCCGTAATTGGAGCGGGAATTTTTAGTACCATTGGTAATGCCAGCGCCGCCGGTGGGCCCGGTGTTTCTTTATTATTTGTTTTTACGGCCATTGCTTGCGCTTTTTCGGCGCTTTGTTACGCCCAGTTTGCCTCTACTTTACCGGTTGCCGGTAGCGCTTATACGTACGCCTACACTTCTTTTGGGGAGCTTATTGCCTGGATTATTGGTTGGGATTTATTAATGGAGTATGCTATTGGCAATATTGCGGTGGCTATTTCGTGGTCAGATTATTTTACCAGTTTGCTCCAGGGCATCGGGATACATATACCGGCTTACCTAACCATGGATTTCTTGAGCGCTGCCCGCGGGTTTGACGAAGCCGAAGCTTTGGTTGCTGCCGGTACTCCTTTGTCTGAGATACCCCAAAATTTGCAGTTGGCCTACGAGGCCTGGAACAACGCTCCTCGTTTGGGCAACCTGCATTTGGTAGCCGATTTACCCGCTTTACTGATTGTGGTAGCCATTACGTACCTGGTGTATATTGGTATTAAAGAATCTAAACGAACCGCCAACCTGCTGGTACTGCTTAAACTGCTGGTAATTGTAATGGTAATTCTGGTAGGTATATTTTACGTTACGCCCGCTAACTGGAGCCCTTTTGCGCCCAATGGCATATCGGGTATATTAAAAGGGGTTTCGGCAGTATTTTTCGCTTACATTGGTTTTGATGCTATTTCTACCACGGCCGAAGAATGTCAGAATCCGCAGCGCGATTTACCTCGGGCCATGATTTATTCGTTGGTAATTTGTACGGTGTTGTACGTACTGGTGGCTTTGGTTTTAACCGGTATGGTGCCTTTTCAGGAACTGGCTGTCGGCGACCCACTGGCTTACGTATTCGACCGCGTGAATTTAAATTTTGTTTCGGGCATAGTGGCGGTAAGTGCCGTGGTGGCTATGGCCAGTGTTTTACTGGTGTTTCAGTTGGGCCAGCCCCGTATCTGGATGACCATGAGCCGTGATGGTTTATTGCCTAAAGTATTTTCTCGCTTGCACCCGCGCTACAAAACCCCTTCTTTTTCTACCATTGTTACAGGTTTTGTGGTGGCCGTACCGGCTTTGTTTATGAATTTAACCGAGGTAACTGATTTAACCAGCATAGGCACTTTGTTTGCTTTTGTGCTGGTATGCGGTGGTATTTTGGTAATGGATAGTAATGGGCAGCACCGCGGTAAGGCCGGTTTTAAAGTACCTTATTACAACGGCAAATATATTGTACCTTTACTCATGCTGGTACTGCTGGCGCTGCTTTATATTTTCAACCAGAACGGTCTGCAAAGTTTCTTTAGTTTATCCAATGGTACCGAAAGCGGTTGGGAAGTTTTCCAGCACAAAATTCCCATGATTGGGTTTATTATTTTTTGCTTTGTCATCAGCTTTTTAAGCTTTACCAAAAACCTGTCTTTGATTCCGGTTTTGGGCCTGATTACCAATTTATACCTCATGACCGAATTAGGCATTACCAACTGGAGCCGCTTTTTAATCTGGCTGGGGTTGGGTTTAGTGGTGTATTTTGTTTACGGTTATCGCAACAGCAAACTCAATCAGCCTTCTTCTGAAAATACCAGGCTTTAAATTAAAAGTCAGGAATATTAGCTAAATAATGCATAAGCATTAACTTTTGCCTTTTGGTGGGTTGCCTGAATAAATTTATTGGCAAATAAATGTAGCAGCGTTTAGCTCCGGTGCGGCTCTTTGGGGTAGTGCCAGTTTACTTTTAATTTTTATTTAAATCAGGTGAGGCCAATCGGCATGCACCCGAACCGCTATTTAGAACCTTCCATATAGATAGTGTTTCTGCTTCTTAAAATATATCTCAATTCCTTCGTGTAATTAGCTGCTGGTATTATGTAGCGCTGGGTGTATAATATTAAAGTTTATCTATTTTTTATAATAAGTTGCGTAGCATTATTGAAAAAATTTGAAATTCTTAGATTATTCTATACTTTAAGCGTATTAAAGGTATTAGCCTTTTTCTCTCTGTAGTATGGTTTGTTTAGGTTTTATAAGCCAGGTTTATTTACACGAGGAGGAGGCACTCGGCGTATGGAGCCGGCATTGTTCTGTTCAGAATTTCCTAGCTGAGAAAAGACAATATTAAGCAGTCATTATTTAAATATTATTAAATAATCATTCTAAAGTTAAGGTTATATGAAATCTGATTTTGTAAGATAAAATTGTAAAGGCCACCCGGTACTTTTGCGCTGTATTAACTCCTATTGATTATAAAATACTGTATATCAATTATTTAAATAAGTAGTGTTTTGAAATGCCAAAATATTCCGCTATGCTAATTCACGGACCTCCTCACTGTACTAGTTCTAACCTGTACACCCATGCGGTGTTGTTTGCTGATTTTTATCAATAAATAAAGTATAATTAAAGATGTTGTTCTATGAAAAGATTTACGCAGTTACTTTTAAAGTGGAAACCTGCCTTGTTGGTAATCATGGTGTTAGCCTGCGGGGCAACCGCTTATGCGCAGCAAGGCCAAAATCTGAGCGGTAAGGTTACCGGCGATATGGGTGAAGGCCTGCCAGGGGTAACCGTATTGGTAAAAGGTACCAATACCGGTACTACTACCGACCCCAATGGTAGTTTTTCGTTACAAGTGCCCAGCGGCTCTAACACCCTGGTAATTTCTTTTGTGGGTTTTACTACCCAGGAAGTGCCCATTAATAACCGTACGACTATAAACATTAAACTACTGCCCGATGCCAAATCGCTGGAAGAAGTGATAGTGGTAGGGTACGGTACCCAGAAAAAAGTAAACTTAACCGGGGCCGTTGATCAGGTAACTTCGGAGGTATTCGAGAATCGTTCCATACCTAATCTGGCGCAGGGGTTGCAAGGGGCCATTCCTAACCTCAACCTAATTCCAACCGATGGCAAGCCTATTCAATCGCCGTCTTTTAACATTCGGGGTACTACCTCTATAGGGCAGGGTGGTAGCGCCTTAATTCTGATAGATGGGGTAGAAGGTAACCCCAGCATGCTCAACCCCAATGATATTGCAAGTGTTTCGGTTTTAAAAGATGCTTCTGCTGCCGCCATTTACGGAGCCCGGGGGGCCTTTGGGGTAGTGCTTATTACAACCAAAAATCCTTCTAAAGACAAAACCAGCGTTACCTATACGGTTAACCACGCCATTAAAAAACCAACCTCCGTTCCGGATTTTGTAAATGACGGCTATACGTATGCCAAGATGTTTAACGAGAGTTGGACTGCCTGGAATGATTATTCCCAGACACCGCAAAACGTAAATAAAACTCTGCGGTTTTCGCCGGAATATTTGGCAGAACTGAAACGCCGGTCGGAAGACCCTAGCTTGCCGCAGGTAGAAGTAGGGCCAAACGGCGAATACGTGTACTATAGCAGTACCGACTGGTACAAAGAATTATATAAAAATAACCTTAGTTCTACCGACCACAATTTAGCGGTTTCGGGTAGCAGTGGCAAAGCCAGTTTTTACGTAACCGGTCGTTATTACGGCCAGGAAGGTTTGTTCCGGTACAACTCCGATGATTACAAGATGTATAACTTCCGGGCAAAAGGAGCAATTGATTTGTTTCCGTGGTTACAGATTAACAACAACACCGATTATTCTAACATGAGCTACCACAATCCGCTAAATGTAGGCGAGGGCGGTAGTATCTGGCGCAATATCTCGGATGAGGGACATCCATTGGCACCTATGTTTAACCCCGATGGCACTTTAACTTATTCGGCAGCTTATACCGTCGGCGATTTTTGGTACGGCAAAAATGGTATTGATTTCAGCGAACGCGTTATCCGGAACACAACTGGTTTTACGGCCAAATTTCTGGAAGATAAGTTTAGAGTAAACGGCAATTTTACTTTCCGCAACAGCGATGACGATGAAAAACAAATTCGGGTACCGGTGCCTTACAGCCGCAAACCAGGCGTAATTGAATACGTGGGTACCAATACCAACGATATTCAGAATATTTACCGCGAAACCCAATACCTGGCTACCAACCTATACGGCGAATACGAAACAACCTTTGCCAAAGACCATTATTTTAAAGCCATGGCCGGTTATAACTACGAACAATCTACCTTTGAAGCCCTCCGGACTTTACGGAATGGATTGATTTACGAAGATGCAAAAGATATAAATCTGGCTTTGGGCCAATCTATTACTACCAGCGGTGGCTGGGAAAAATGGAATATTTTGGGTGGTTTTTACCGGTTAAATTATTCTTTTAAAGATCGTTACCTGCTAGAGGCCAGTGGCCGCTACGATGGTTCGTCTAAGTTTCCGGAGAATGAACGGTTTGCTTTTTTCCCTTCTTTCTCAGCGGGCTGGCGTATTTCCGGCGAGCCTTTCTGGAAGGTTTCGCCCAATCTGGTATCTGATTTAAAAATAAGAGCTTCTTATGGCTCTTTGGGTAACGGTAATATAAATTCTTATGCTTTTCAGGAACAATTTGGTATTTCGCAGTCGGGCCGGGTGTTAAACGGCGTAAGGCCACAACGTACCAGTCAGCCAGGCGTTATTCCGGATGGCCTAACCTGGGAAACCTCTACTACCCAAAATATAGGTTTGGATTTAAATATGCTTTCGAACCGGTTAACTTTCTCCGGTGATGCTTATATCCGGAATACAACCGATATGTTTACCGTTGGTATGACCTTGCCGGCTGTTTTTGGCACGGCCGTGCCAAAAGGCAATTATGCCGATTTGAAAACCAAAGGTTGGGAATTATCGGTAAACTGGCGCGATGGCCTGGAAGTAGGCACCAAACCGCTTAACTACAGCATCCGGTTTACCATGGCCGATTACCAAGCCGAAATTACCAAGTATAACAACCCCGAGCAGAAACTGAGCGATTATTACGTAGGGCAGAAAGTTGGTGATATTTGGGGTTACGTAACGGATGGTTTTTTTGTATCTGCCGATGATATTGCCAATTCGCCCAAACAAACCCTAATCAGAGCTTCTAATACCGGCCAATTATTGCCTGGCGATATAAAGTTTAAAGATTTAAACGGCGATGGCGAAATAAATAATGGTTTAAATACTGTAGCTAACCCTGGCGATATGACCATTATTGGTAATGCCAACCCCCGCTATACTTATAGCATAAACCTGGATCTGGATTGGAATAACTTCTTCTTTTCTACTTTTTTCCAGGGCATAGGTCAGCAAGACTGGTTTCCCGGCCCCGAAGCCGGTACATTCTGGGGACAATATAACCGGCCATACAACAAACTGCCGCAATTTCACATGGATAATATCTGGTCCGAAGAGAACCCTAATGCTTATTTCCCGCGGTACCGGGGCTACACTGCCCAAAATGGCGCTGGCGAATTAAGACAAGCGCAAACCAAATACCTGCAGAATATTGCTTACCTCCGCATGAAAAATATTCAGATCGGGTATAACCTGCCGCAATCCTTACTGGGCAAAATTAGAATGAGTTCGGCCAGAATTTACCTGTCCGGCGAGAATTTATGGGCTTGGTCGCCGCTTTATAAACTTACCCGCGATTTGGATGTGGAAAGCGTGCGGGGCTCCGATAGGGTAGTAACAAACGGCTCCAGCGGAAACGGCCACAATTACCCAATATTAAAAAGTACCAACCTGGGGCTTTCTATTACTTTTTAATTTATTTATAAAGTAGAAAACCAATGAAGCAGAAGTACCTGCTGATTTAGAAGTATGCAATATTTAAAGAATATAACTATTTAAGAAGTTACAAGATTACGATTATGATAAAGAAACCATTATTGTGGCTTGTTTTATTAACCTGCCTCTTTACCGGGTGTGATGATTTAGATCAGGCACCGGAAGCCACGGCTACCAAAGCGGCTGTTTTTGGTAGCGAGAAAGGCCTGGAATTATACGCCAATTCGTTTTATGATATCTTACCTTCGGCAAACAGCATTCACCAGGGCGATGCCATGGCCGACTATGCTGCCCGGACCCAGGTACCCGATTTTTTAAGAGCCGGCGCTTTTGGACCCCGGCAAAGCTCTGGTTGGAGCTGGACCGAATTGCGCAATATCAATTATTTTCTGGCTAACCTGAATAATCCGGCTATTTCGCCTACTGTACGCAATCATTACCGGGGCATAGCCCGTTTTTTCCGGGCCTGGTTTTATTATGAGAAAGTAAAACGCTTTGGCGATGTACCCTGGATAAATAAACCCATGGACGTAGCCGACCCGGATTTATTTAAGGGGCGCGATCCGCGTACACTGGTCATGGATTCGGTTTTGGCCGATTTAAATTATGCCTGTGCAAATATTACCACCACCAACGATAACAGCCGCAGCCTGATAACCAAGTACGTAGCTTATGCTTTCAAATCAAGGGTTTGTTTGTTCGAAGGCACTTTCCGGAAATATCATCAGGAATATAAATTAGAAGGCACTGCCGAGGCCTGGCTGAACGAAGCGGTTTCGGCGGCTGATAAGGTAATGAAAGAAGGTGGCTTTAACCTGAATACTGCCGGCGGTTCAGAAAGATCTTATCGGCAATTATTTACTACCCAAACCCCTGTAGCTAACGAAGTAATTCTTTCGGCGGTAGTAGACCCGGCTTTAAGTGTATTTAACGACGCCAATTGGTGGTGGACCAGCGCTACTTATGGTGCCCGGGTAAGTCTTATCCGAACTTTTATAAATACTTATTTAAACCTGGACGGTACGCCTTTTACGAGTAAATCCGGTTACGAAACCATGACCTTTGCCCAGGAAGTAAAAGGCCGCGATAAAAGACTGCAGCAAACCATCCGGATGGGCGATTACAAAAGAATTAATGGGGGCGTAGCCGAAGCGGCGCCACCCGTGTTTTCTTATACCTACACCGGTTACCAGCCTATTAAATGGACCCTGGACGATACCTTTTACGATGGCGGCAGCCGGAATAATAATTCGATACCAACTATCCGGTACGCCGAAGTTTTATTAAACTACGCCGAAGCCAAAGCAGAATTAGGAACACTTACCAGCTCAGATTGGGTAAAAACAATTGGCGCATTACGCCAGCGGGCCGGTATTACGGGTACTATAAATAATTTGCCTACCCAAGCCGACCCGTATTTGCAAGCAAAATATTTTCCGGGAATTTCTGACCCAATATTGCTGGAAGTACGGCGCGAAAGAGGCATTGAGCTGGTGCTGGAAGGACTGCGCTTCGAAGATATTTTGCGGTGGAATAAAGGCGAGCTGATGGAAATGACCTGGAACGGCTTTTACGTGCCGGCGCTTAACCAGCCTCTCGATTTAAATGAAGATGGAAAACTAGACGTTGCCTTTTACAAAGTGTTGCCCGCTAACCGGGTGGCAGGGGTTACTTACGTAAACGTAGCCGAAACCATTAGTGGCGGTAACCCCAATCCACAACGGCTGTCGCAAGATACCTTCGGAGAATTAACCTGGCTGAGTAATATTCCCCGTAAATGGGAAGCCAAACATTATCTCTATCCTATTCCGGAATCTGACCGATTAATGAATCCCGAACTGGGCCAGAACCCCGGCTGGTAACTTTGGCGCCAGGTATATTTCGCCGGGAAATTTATGGTTAGTTAAATCAGCCATAAATCTCCCGGCGAAATATTTAAATATTTTACTTAGTTTTAAAGCCAACTAAACGCTTTCTGATGAAAATTAAAAATATCTTTCTCTTTCTTTTTTTTACCATTACCCTGGCTAATGGTGCCTGGGCGCAGGAGCTTACGGTAGCTTCGTACAATATTCGTTTTGCCAGTCCGGGCGATGCCGGTAATTTGTGGGTCGACCGCGCGCCCATAGTAGCTAATTTAATCCGTTTCCACGACTTTGATATTTTTGGCACCCAGGAAGGCCTGAAAAACCAGTTAGACGACATCACTAATGCTTTGCCGGCTTACGCCCGGTCTGGCGCCGGCCGCGACGACGGGAAAGAAAAAGGCGAACACTCAGCTATTTTCTATAAAAAAGATAAATTTAAACTGCTCAAAAACGGCGATTTCTGGTTATCCGAAACACCGGATAAACCTTCGCTGGGTTGGGATGCCACTTGCTGCAACCGCATCGCTTCGTGGGTGTATTTACAAGACTTAACCACTAAAAAAAAGTTTTATTTCTTTAATGTGCATTTCGACCACCAAGGTAAAATAGCCCGCGTGGAAAGTAGTAAACTGCTGTTGCAGAAAATGAAAGAAATAGCCGGCAAAGAACCGGTAATATTAACCGGCGACTTAAACGGCAACCATAGCAGCGAGTGGTACCAGACGCTGGCCAATTCGGGGGTGTTAAAAGATACGTACCGCGAGGTGCCCAATCCTTACGCCAACAATGGATCTTTTAATAGTTTCGGAAAGCAACTGGGTAGCAAAGATATTATCGATCATATATTTGTTACCAGCCATTTTAAAGTGAGTAAATGGGGTATTTTAACCGATTCTTATCACGGCAAATATCCCTCCGACCATTATCCTATTGTAGTAAAGCTTACTTACGCCGGCAAGAAATAGTTATACCGGAACAAAGCCTCTGCTGGTTGGCAGGGGCTTTGTTGTTTTAAAAGAATAGTTAATGCTTTATCCGAATTAAAATTTTATCTTTTAAATAAGTTAAGGTTTATGTTTTTTTACTTTTAAGATTGATTACTTTTATTTTTTAAATTAGACCGGATAATCTTTTACCATTTTGCTAATAGTTTAACCTTGCCTCATGCGATTAAGACTGCTGATTCTCCTTTACTTTACCCTGATTATTTCTGCTGCGGCTCAAAAGAAAACCAAAAAAAATGTTAATGCTTTAACCCGTCCCAAACTGGTAGTTGGCCTAATGGTAGACCAGATGCGTTGGGATTACCTTTACCGCTTTTACGACCGTTACGGCGAAAACGGCTTTAAACGCATGTTAAACGAAGGGTTTACCTGCGAAAATACCAATATTGATTATTTGCCTACGGTTACGGCTATTGGTCATAGCAGCGTGTATACCGGGTCGGTACCGGCTTTGCACGGCATTGCCGGCAACGACTTTATTATTCAGGCAACCGGTAAAAACATGTATTGCACCGAAGACAACACGGTAACGCCTGTTGGTACCACTTCGGCTGCCGGCAAAATGTCGCCGCGTAACCTGCTAGCCAGCACCGTTACCGATGAGTTACGCTTGGCTACTAATTTCCGGTCTAAAGTAATTGGTATTGCGCTAAAAGATCGGGGTTCTATCTTGCCGGCCGGGCATACTGCCAATGCTGCTTACTGGTTCGACGATGCCAGCGGCAATTGGGTAACCAGCACCTGGTACATGAAAGAATTACCCGCCTGGGTGCAGCAGTTTAACGCTCAGAAATTAGCCGAGAAATATTTACAACAAGACTGGACTACGCTGTATCCTATAACCACTTACGTGCAGAGTACCGCCGATAATACCCGCTACGAAGGTGCCTTCCGGAAAGCCGATGGTCCTGTTTTTCCGGTTAAAACGTCTGAATTATTTAAAACTAGTGGGGTAGGTATTGTCCGGTCTACACCTTACGGCAATACGTTTACTTTCGACTTAGCCAAAGCGGCTCTCCAAAACGAGCAACTAGGCCAACGCGATATAACCGATTTTCTGGCGGTTAGCTTATCGGCTCCCGATTATATTGGGCATCGGTTTGGCCCCAATGCCATTGAGGTAGAAGATACGTACCTGCGCCTGGACCGCGATTTAGCCGATTTCTTCGGTACCTTAGATAAAACCCTGGGCAAAGGCAATTATACCGTGTTCCTGACCGCCGACCACGGCGCTTCGCACAACCCTAATTTTTTAATTGATAACAAATTGCCCGGCGGTTTCTGGCCATCGGGCGCGCAGTTAAAAGAGTTAAATAACCAGTTAGAAGCCAAATACAAGGTTAAAGGTATTATTTTAAGTTTTAGCAATTACCAGATAACCCTAAACTACGGCGTAATTGCCGCGAATAAACTTGATGAACTGGCTATACGGCGGGATTGCGTGCTGTTTATGGAAAAACAGGATGGCATTGCTTATGCCATAGATGTGCGGGATGTGCAGCGCATCAGCGTGCCAGAAGAACTCCGTATGCGCATGCTCAACGGCAACCACCCGGAACGCAGTGGGGTAATTCAGTTATTTCTAAAGCCAGGCTGGTACAGCGGCTCACCTAATGCTACCGGTACATCGCACGGCACCTGGAGCCCCGTAGATACCCACATTCCGCTGGTGTGGATGGGTTGGGGCGTTAACCAAGGCAAACTAAACCGGCCTACGCACATGTCGGATATTGCACCTACCTTGGCGGCTTTGCTACGTATTCAGGCGCCCAGCGGCAGTATTGGTCAGCCCATTCCGGAAGTAATTAAATAATGCTGATATTAGTGGTGAGTTTAAATTAAGATGAATAACAAAAGCATAGTATTTTTTCTGCTTGTCTTGCTCTCACCTTTTATTGCTGGAACTTATGGCGCTATTCTTAACCAAATAACTTACTCCATTTCCTCTGAATTCTTTACAAAATTTATGTTTTACCGGTTTGGGATTGATGGATATTTTAATGAATCCCAAAGATTAGGTGCCTCTGTTGTAGGTTTTTTATCCAGTTGGTGGGTCGGACTCCCAATAGGCATAATTTTAGGTTTAGTTGGTTGGATTTTCGAAAATGGTAAAGTAATGTTTAAAGAAACATTTAAAGCAATTGCTATAACCATTTTTGTTACTTTCCTGACTCCATTTATAATTATAACCTATGAGTTTTTACCGGATTGGTTAGATAGTGTTTCTTATGAACAATACTATTTTAAACCACCGAGCTATATTCCGGAAAATGTTGTGATTCAAGACAAATTCTTCTTCTATTTAGTTGGGATAGTTCATAACTTTAGCTATTTAGGAGGGTTTATAGGTCTATTAATAGGAATAACTTTTTTAATTTGGAAATCCAAGAAAGCAAAATCTGCTACTAACACTACCTATATAGTAGCTGGGTTGTAATCTGAAGGCAAATTTCTTGATTTTCTAAGGCCACTATTAACTATTATTGGCAGAAAAAGAACAAGCAAATCTCATGGCTGTTGCATAACCGTTTACTGTTAGTTCTATAAAGCAAAAAGGCCATTCTACTTATAGAAGGGCCTTTTTGCTTTATAGGAAAGAAAGTATTAGCGACTGCGGTTTACCAGTAATACCCCGGCCAGAATAACCAGCATACCCATGTAATGGATAAACAATATTTGTTCGCCATCTAGTACGCCCCAGAGCAGCGCCACAATGGGCATTAAATAAGTAGATGAACTGGCAAACAAGGTATTGGTTAAATGAATCAGGCGATTATAAAGCACCAGGCCAATAGCAGTACTAAAAACTGCCAGCAATGCAATATACAACAAGGCTTCGTAGGCGCCGGGCACATGGGCCAGTTTGTAAAAGAAGTTGGTGGTACACAAATAACCAAAAGCCAGTGGCCCCACCGAAAACAAAGCTAAGCTGGCCATGGTTAAGGCGGGTATGCCGTGTAAACGGTGTTTTATTAAGTTAAGGCTGAGGCCGTACATAACCGTAGCCAGTACTACATAAACGCCGTAAAAAGTATTGGCCGCACCAGCCTCGCGCGAGCCCCCACCAAATATTAAAATAGCCGTGCCCAAAATACCAATTAAAATACCGGCCACACGCAAGCCCGCAATTTTCTGCTGAAAAAATATTGCCCCAATAATTAAGGTAAATAAAGCGGTAAGGGAATTTAATACCCCCGCCAATCCGCTGGCTAATTTGGTTTCGGCGTAGGCAAATAAAAAGGCCGGAAATAAATTGCCAAAAAAACCGCTGCCGATGATATATTTCCACTTTTGGGCCGGCACCTGTTTAATATTTTTAAGGGCAAAGGGTAGTAAACTCAGGCAGGCAATGGTAATGCGCACACTCCCCAATTCATCCGAAGAAAATACGGCCAGGCCTTTTTTTATGAGAATAAAAGAAGTGCCCCAAACCAACGAAATAAATATTAAAATAATCCAGGCCAGTACCTCATTGGATACCCGCCCGGCAGTTGGTGTAGTATTAATAATTAAATAAATTTAAAGTACCCGAAATGATTATTTATAGTTTATGGCTTAGGTATTGTAAAGTTTAAGTGCTCTTATTCCGCTTTATTTACAATAAACACCCCCGCCAAAATAGTAGCCATGCCCAGGTAATGGAAGGTTGTTATCTGCTCGCCATCTTGTATGCCCCACATAAGCGCCACTACCGGAATTAAATAAGTAATTACACTCACAAACAGCGGCGACGAAATTTGAATAAGTTTATTGTAAAAAATAAATCCTAAACTAGTACTTACCAAAGCCAGAATACTCACGTACCCCAAGCCTTGCCAGCCGGCCGTGGTGTACAATATTTTGGCCGGCACGTTGGTGGTACACAAATAAATAAAAGCCAACGGGCCTACCGTAAACAAACCCAAAGCCGACATTTTTAAAGGATTGAGGTGCTGGAGGTATTTCTTTACAATATTGGCATTAAGCGCATTGCAAATTGTAGCCAGCACCACAAATATACCGTAAACGGCGTTGCTCGTAATCTGGTCCTGACGGCCCGACAGAATAAGCATGGCTGTACCGGCCATACCCAAAACTATACCGCCAATTTTTAAAAAAGTAATTTTTTGCCGGAAAAACAGTACCCCCACGAGTAAAGTAAACAAACCCGTTAACGAATTTATAATACCGGTTAGGGCGCTGGCCAGGTGGGTTTGCGCCAACGGAAAAAGAAAAGCCGGAAACAGAATGGCCAAACACCCCATGGTAGCCAGGTATTTCCACTCGGTACGGTTTACCTTTTTTAAGTTAGCCAGCGCTGTAGGCATAAATACTAACGATGCCAGCGTGGTACGTAGGGCCGCTAATTCAAAAGGTGTAAAAACCGTAAGGCTGCGTTTAATTAAAATATAAGAGGTGCCCCACATAAAAGAAAGCAGCCCTACCAAGAGCCAGGTGAGCAGTCCGGTATGCAGGCGTAAATACCGGACTACCCGCGTGGGGTATAATATATGAAGCAAACTCAAGCTAAAAAACTAAGAAATAAATTAATCGGCGTAAACCAGCGTGCCAGCTACTTCGTCCAAGATGTTATACACTTCTTCCGGCGATTCGGTCTGGACCAGGCGCATGCGATATGGTTTAAAATTGGCCAGCCCCCGGAAATAATTGGTGTAATGCCGGCGCATTTCAAATATACCCAGGCGCTCACCTTTCCACTCCAAAGATTTGGTAAAGTGCATTTTGCAGACTTCCATGCGCTCCTGTAAAGTTGGGGGCGGCAATATTTCGCCGGTCTGGAAATAATGTTTTATCTCCCGGAAAATCCAGGGGTAGCCAATACTGGCGCGGCCAATCATAATGCCGTCTACGCCGTAGCGGCGGCGGTATTCCAGCGCTTTTTGGGGTGTTTCAATATCGCCGTTCCCAAATATCGGGATTTTAATGCGCGGGTTTTCTTTTACTTTGGCAATTAAGGTCCAGTCAGCATCGCCTTTGTACATTTGTACCCGGGTGCGGCCATGTATGGTTAAAGCCTGAATGCCAATATCCTGCAGCCGTTCAGCCACTTCGGTAATATTTTTAGTGGCATCGTCCCAGCCCAGGCGGGTTTTAACAGTTACCGGCAGGTGGGTGGCTTTTACTACTGCCGAGGTCATTTCTACCATTTTGGGAATATCCCGCAATAAAGCCGCCCCCGCGCCTTTGCAGGCCACATTTTTAACGGGGCAGCCGTAATTAATATCAATCAAATCTGGTCCGGCCAGGGTCGATATTTCGGCGGATTCGCGCATCGATTCTACATCGGAGCCAAACAACTGAATGCCGATGGGCCGTTCGTAATCAAATACATCTAGTTTTTGCCGGCTTTTAGCCGCATCCCGGATCAGTCCCTCCGACGAAATAAATTCCGTATACATCAAATCGGCCCCATTGGCTTTGCAAACCGCCCGGAATGGCGGGTCGCTTACATCCTCCATGGGGGCTAATAAAAGCGGAAATTCCGGTAAAGTAATATTTCCTATTTGTGCCACGCGTAGCGATATTTAAAAATTAGGGTAAATTTACGTTTTTATTAACTTAAACCCACCTATGAAAGGTTTCATTCCGCAAAATCTGCATCCTGTTTATTATATTATGCTGCTGCTGGTGTTTATGCTGGGCGGTTTTTTCGTAGGTAATTTTTTTTCGGTGGTGGCGCTGTATGGCTTGTACGATGTTGGTTTACAGGAATTGGCCAGTCTGGTGCAACGCCCTGACGCTTACCCCAACGGCCGGACCGCGGTAAATTTATTTCAGGGTATATCGCATTTTTGTGCTTTTACGTTGGCGCCGATAGCTTTGGTTTTAAGCTTTGGGTTTAGCCTGCGCCGCTATTTTTCGGATAACTGGCAGATACCGGCCCTCTTGTTTTTGCTTTCGGCTTTGCTAATTGTGGTTATTATGCCGCTTAACTCGTGGTTTATTGATATTAACAGCAAAATGAAGCTGCCGGGCTTTTTGTCGGGGTTTGAACAGTGGGCCAAAGACAAAGAAGATACCTTAAAAGAGCTAACGCAATACTTAACTAAATTTGATTCGGTAGGAGAATTTATTTTTGGGGTAGTGGTATTTGCTTTAATTCCGGCCATTGGCGAAGAACTGGTCTTTAGAGGCATAGTGCAAAAACAATGTATCCGGTGGGTGCAAAACCCGCACGTAGGTATCTGGATTACCGCTATTATTTTTGGGGCAATTCACATGCAGTTTTACGGCATGTTGCCCCGCACTTTGCTAGGTGCTTTGCTCGGGTATTTGTACTGGTGGTCGGGCAATATTTGGGTGCCAATTGTAGGGCATTTTATTAACAATGGGTTTACCGTACTGCTTATGTATTTACTGCATCGGAAAGTCATAAATTTCCAGATCGAAACTGAGGAAGCCATGCCGTTGCAAAGTATTTTGTTTTCGGTGGTAGCTACCATTGCCTTACTGTATTATTTACGCCAGCAGTTTCTGGCTAACAGGCTTCAAAAAGCCAGCGATGCCCCAAATAATACCAAGCAAATATGGTAAATAAGGGCGTCGTAAAGCAGACAAAGAATAATTTCCGGAAATTTATTAAACATTATTTCGTTTATTCACGCATTCACCAATCACACAATATGGATTCCAAGCCGGCGGCTTTATCTAACCTGCAACAAAGAATTTTAACCGGTATTTTGGGCGGTGCTGTTTTTATCGGCGCCATCTGGTTTAATGAGTATACGTTTGGGGCGTTATTTCTGGGGCTTACCGTATTGGGCATGCTGGAGTTTTACCGCTTATTAACTGATAAAGGCTTTGCGCCGAACCATAATGTAGGGGTGGTGTTGGGAGCAGGTTTATTTATCCTGGTTTTTTTAATCAGCAAAGGTTGGGTAAGTACCAGTATTTTATTCTCTTTGCCGCCCATTTTATTTTTATGTTTTGTAGCCGAGCTGTACCGGAAAAAACAGCAGCCTTTTATTAATATTGCGCTTACGTTGCTGGCGGTATTGTACGTGGCGGCACCCTTTAGCTTACTTATTTTACTGGGTTTCCCTACAGCACAATATAGCTGGCATATTATTCTGGGTACTATTTTTTTAATCTGGGCGGCCGATATTGGTGGTTATGCGTTTGGCCGTACTTTTGGCCGGACCAAATTATTCGAGCGGATTTCGCCGGGAAAAACCTGGGAAGGCTGGCTGGGCGGCACGTTGCTTTGTTTAGGCGTAGCGTACGTACTGTCGTTGTTTTTGGTAGATTTAAGTTTAACCGGTTGGTTAGGCATCGGCATTATTGTAGCCGTGTTTGGCGTAATTGGCGATTTAATAGAATCTATGCTGAAGCGGAGTTTGCAGGTTAAAGACTCGGGCAACTTGTTGCCCGGCCACGGCGGTATTCTGGACCGGTTTGATAGTTTGCTAATGGTAACGCCTTTTATTGTTGCTTTTTTAAAAGTTTTACCCTGATAGGTATTTTACCCGTTTAAAGCCAATCAAATTTATTCTTTTATAATTAAGTAAACGCAGGCGGTAAAGCTTAAAAGAAATTCCTGTTTAAATAAAGGAGGGCGTTAAGCTATTTAATAAACAGGAATTTACCTTTAACTGGTAACGTTTTACAGGTTTAAGCAGTACTTTTGTAAACGGGTTACCGGGGTTCAGAATAAAGCCATACCAACTTTTATTAACCCCAACCCACAACAAACGTATTTTTATAATTCGTATTTTAGACTTTAATTTGCCTCTCGGACCGCTTAGTCCTAACTTTTTAGGTAGGATACCACGTTTATAAGAAGCGGTTTAACCATAGCTACATGAAAATTCACAAAGAAGGACGCAGGATATTACTTTTTACCTTGCTCGGACTCTTAGTCGTAAATTTGTTGTTGTATCAGTTTAATAGTGCACACGTTACCTTCAACAAGATTTTCTCTGCTATTTCGGCAATTGTATTTTTGCTTTTATTGCAGTTTTTCCGGAGCCCTTACCGTAACCTGATTCTGCACGAAGATTTAATTATTGCGCCGGCCGATGGTAAAGTAGTGGTAATTGAAGATGTGCACGAGCCGGAGTTTTTTAACGATATGCGTAAGCAAATATCCATCTTTATGTCGCCGATAAATGTGCACATTACGCGTAACCCGGTAGCAGGTGTGGTTAAATATTTTAAATACCACCCGGGCAATTATTTTGTAGCCTGGCACCCCAAATCGAGCACCAAAAATGAACGCACTACGGTAGTAGTAACGTCTACGGCCGGCCCCGATATTTTATTCCGGCAAATTGCCGGCGCCATGGCTCGCCGCATTGTGTGGTACGTAAAAGAAGGCGATGAAGTAGCCCAAGGCGACGAATTCGGTTTTATTAAATTTGGCTCGCGGGTAGATATTTTTGTGCCCACCGATACCGAAATTAAAGTGAGCATCGGCCAGAAAACCAAAGGCGGCCAAACCGTTATTGCCCAGCTAAAAACTGAAACTGGATCTTTCTTTGGGTAGAATAATTGAAGAAGGATAAAGGTAAAAGAATAAAAGATTAAGTAAATATTTTTACTGGTAACGTTAAGCTGCTTTTATTCTTTTGTCATTTTGCTTTGGCTTTCGACCTTCTTCTTTTATCCTTTATCCAACTTAAAACCAGGTAGCCATTAAATTGGCAAGTTGCTCCAGGTAAACACGGTCGGTTTCGTCGAAGTCGTTTAGTTTGTCGCTGTCCACGTCCAGCACCATTTTTACTTCGCCATCTTTAAGCACCGGCACCACAATCTCTGATTTAGAATCACTGCTGCAGGCAATATGCCCCGGAAAAGCTTCTACATCGGGTACCAATATTGTTTTCTTGCGGGTATAACTGGCGCCGCAAACCCCTTTGCTAAAAGCAATGCGGGTGCAGGCTACCGGTCCCTGAAAAGGACCCAATACCAATTCGCCTTCTTTTGCCAGGTAAGCGCCTACCCAGAAAAAACCTAAGCCATACTTTAATGCGGCCATAACGTTGGCCAAGTTGGCCGTTAAGTCGGTTTCGCCGGTTACCAGTGCTTCAATTTGGGGTAACAAAGCCTCGTACTTTTCGGTTTTGGTTAAGGTGTTATCTATTACAAGTGATTCTGCCATAATTTTTTGATCTCAATTTTTATAAAAGTTAGCTGGGCTTAAAAGTTCAAAAGCAAAGCCCGTTTATAGCTGTTTAAGTTTATGCTTGGTGTTTTATTTAATGAATAAAGCTTGTAGGTTTTTAATGCCGGCTACTTAAAATTCATTTAAGGCGTATTTTTATAAACCAATAATTTATCGGTGGCAACGTGGCTAATAGCTTTTAAATTGGCTAAAGGCAAGGTGGGTGCCGCAATACCGCTGCTTTCTAATTTAACCTCGCACTTAAAAACGTAGGCTTCGTCCCAAATATTGGCCCGGATAAAACTGTTAAGCAAGGCGGTCCCGCCTTCTACCAATACTGCCTGAATATTACGTTTATATAAATCTTGTAATAGCTGGGGCAATAAATTGGTATGTGCTTCTAACTTAACCCAATGGGTAGTACCTACGGTTTCTTGTTTCTGGTAATTGTAAATAAGGGTGGGCTGACTTTGATCAAATATAGCCAGGTGATCCGGTAAAGTCAGGTTTTTATCTATTACAATGCGGGTTGGGTGGGGGCCGGTCCAGGCCCGGGTATTTAGCTGGGGGTTATCAATTAGCGCGGTGCGGGTGCCTACCATAATAGCCGGTACCGCCGCCCGCCATTTATGCACTAATTTTTTCGACAGCGGATTACTCAGCCAAACTTGCTGGTTGTCTTGCCGACCAATAAAGCCATCGGCCGATTCGGC